>CAYTDX010000241.1:0-1003 GCA_964436655.1 uncultured Caldimicrobium sp. | reverse complement strand
TTGAATCTTACTGGCCCTTAAGCAATGTTAAAAAATCAGAATTAAAAATTATTGTAAAATAAAGCAAAGTATTTACTGAAATTTCGATTCTAAATTAGTTTTTAATTTATTAAGCAAACTTTTAATTTTAATATCAATTCCTTTCCAATCATAAAATATATCTTCATATTCTTTTGGAGAAAAAGCAATTTTCAAAGCTTTGTCAGCAATTTTTTCAATTTTAAAACATTTACGAATTACAGTTGGAATATCATAATCTTTAGCAATTATTGTATTGTAAATTTCCTGAATTTCATTTAGTGGAAGCTTTTTAGTTTCACTACTAATAATGAGGTAAATTTCTCCTCCTTCTTCTTTAATATCTGAAATATTTAATCTAACTTTTTCTGGTCTAGGTCGACCATTCCTACTAAATAATTCTTCTGGAAAATTCATTTTGGTCAATATTTTTAACCCGACTTTTTAAATTTTAACATATACTTTTTAAGCTCTAAAAATTTATTTTCCTTTATGGATTTTCTTATTTGTTTAAATAAATTTAAAATCCAAAAAACATTATGTTCAGTCAAAAGCATAATGCCATAAATTTCTTTTTCGCGCAGTAAATGGCAAACATAAGCTCGTGAGTATTTTTCACAAACTGAACATTGGCATTTATGGTCAATTGGTTTTTTATCTGTTAAATATTTGGCTGATTTTAAATTTATTCTGCCTTGAAAACTAAATCCAGCTCCATGCCTTGCCCATCTTGTTGGAATAACACAATCAAATAAATCAATTCCTTGTTCAATGGCATTAAAAATATCGTCAATTTCACCAATACCCAAAAGATGACGAGGTTTGTTTTCATCAAGGTAAGGCAATGTCCAACTTAAAACTTTAATAATATCTTTTTTACTTTTACCTAAACTACCACCAATACCAAAACCAAAGAAGGGAAGTGAATTGATAAATTGAGCTGATTCTTTTCTTAAATCTTCATATTCTCCTCCTTGAACAATAC
>CAYTDX010000240.1:0-1004 GCA_964436655.1 uncultured Caldimicrobium sp. | reverse complement strand
TGCTTTCAAAAGTTCCGCAGATGGAAATTTTTATTTTTTTTAGTTTATGGTAATTTTGATTTTCACATGGTTCTCCTTGATTTTTAAAATTCCTTATTCCAAGAATATTACATAGAAAGCCAATTATTGTTGAGTATGGAGGGATAGGGTAGGTATGTCTTCTTTGATATGTAAAAGGAATTCTATAATGGGCTTGTGGTTGATATATTTTTAATTTCAGAACTTTCATTTTGTTGTTTCCTTCCATAGTTTTTCGCTCCTAAATTTAATTTAAATTAGTAGTAACCAGATTTAAAAATAAATACTGGCCATATATTTTCTAAAACAAAGGAAAGAACCATTTTCTCTATCTCGTTTTCTCTGACTAAAACAACCATTTTTCCCAAGAACACGTTTTTTCTAAAAATTTTATTTTTCGGAACTACCTTTTCATATTTGGCTATTTTGAAATTTTGAGATATTTCTTCGGGTATATCTTTTCTGTCCTTAACTCTCTTGCGCTTTACTCTCCCATCCTCAACATAAGCTATTCCAAGTGGATGATAGTATTCTTTTCTTTTAGGTAAAGCGTTAAAGACCTGCGAGTGATTTTTTATTTGGTTATGAAGAGAAGTTTCTCTTTTTGAATCAACTGGTCTAACTTCTGCTTTCTCTGGGTTTTGAGATAATCTAACTCCTATCCGCCACTCTCCTGAGAACTCGTCTTTGACTTTATATTTATAAACTATTCCTTTTACCTCTTTTCCCTCGCCTCTATCATACCATCTACCTTTTTCTTTATCTTCAAGCTCTATACTTAGTATTACTTTCTCTCTCCTTATTCTCGGGTCACGCCAAGTCACGTATATTCCATTTTTCCCCTTTTTAATTTTGATCTTTCTGTTCAAAAGCCTCATACACTTAAGTTTTTTCCAAACTTTTTTAACTCAAATTTGTTCTTTCTCAAATCTTCTTTCTAATTTGCTTATACCTTTCCACAAGTTTTTCTTCAAGGACTTTTTCAA
>CAYTDX010000239.1:0-1006 GCA_964436655.1 uncultured Caldimicrobium sp. | reverse complement strand
CTCTTTTTTCTTAATTTCTCGTTCCTTATAGGATGCCAATATAAATTATGTTTTCTTATCACTCTATATATCTTCCAACTGCTTATCTTTTCTTTATATTCTCTCTCATATAAAATCGCAAGTTTCTTCGGTCCATATCTTATATACTTTCTCCTCAATTTTATCACTCTTATTTCCTGGTCCCTTGTTATCTCCGGTTGTCTTTTATTTTTTGGCGCTTTACTTCTGTCTTCAAGTCCTCTTATACCAAATAACTCATACCTCTTTAACCACTTATAAAATGTCTTCCTGCTTATCCAATAATGTCTGCATACTTTACTTACATTCCCACATTCTTTATATTTCTTTATCCATTCCAATCTTAATTTTGCTTGTCTACTTAATCTCTTATATTCTTCTATCTTATAAACTATTTCAGGTACTTTTATTACTCTTTCTTGTCTCGGATATGGTATAAATTTACCTACAAATTCTGCTACTTTCATATTCCCTCCTTTTCTTCCCTATTTTACTCCCTTCCATAATTTTCCACAATATCCACAATTTTCACTCCCCCCTTGACCCCCCTATACTATTACCTATCTTTCTCAAATTCTCCAGAGATTGCACAATTCGGGTACATGGGTAACACTTTTCCTTCAAATTTTTTAATCAAAAAATTAATAGGAATATCGTACCCAAGTGCCTGATGTGGTCTTTTAAAATTATATTCTATCAAATATTCTACCATATTTTTATTAAACAACTCAACCATCTCGTAATTCCCTAAATCTAAAAACTCTTCCTGTATCGTCTTTATAAATCTTTCAACTTCTGCATTATCTTTTGGTCTTCTTTCTCTTGCATAGTATCGCTCTATTTTTAATTTTTTACACTCTTGTTTAAAGTATTTCTCAAATTCACTGCCATTATCTGTCTGAACTATTATCTCTTCTACTTTTATCCCTCCAAATATCTCTAATAACTTAATTAAAAAATCTCTTGCTACTTCACTACTTTTACTCTT
>CAYTDX010000238.1:0-1013 GCA_964436655.1 uncultured Caldimicrobium sp. | reverse complement strand
TTCAACGGGTAAGCCATTAGTTGATGGCTATCTGAAATATCTTGTTGATTCACTTGGGGCAGCAAAAGTTGGCGTAAGAGTTAAAGGGACAGTCAATAATTATACAGATATTGATACCGGGTGGACTGCTGAGATCGCAATAGATCTTACGAAGCTTGGCTATCCAGCCGGCAGAGGTGATGGTGTTTTGTTCTTCAGCATTACATTGTTTGATTATGATGAATTTGAAAATCCAGCTGATAATTATGGAACAAGGACATGGTTCTTCAGGGAAGCGCCTGTGTTCTCAGCCGGTCCAGCTTGGGGTTATATGGATCCAAATGTTGATGTGCCAACTTATGTTCCGAATGATGTAACAGCTATACCTGCTGAATTCAAACTTTATGGAAATTATCCTAATCCATTTAACCCGGTGACGAATATAGGATTTTCAATCCCGAGCAAAGGTGCTTTAACCTTGAAAGTATATGATGTTCTCGGTCGTCTTGTCAGGACAATTGCTCTTGGGGAATTTGAAGCAGGTTATCATGAGGTTAAATTTGATGCTGGTAATTTAAGCTCGGGCATTTACTTCTATCAGCTTGAGATGCGGAGTGGGAATTCTTTTGACAAGACCTCCTTTGGGAAGATGGTTCTTATTAAATAAAGTTTAGGGGAGGGCTTTTGCTCTCCCCTTTTTTAATTTTAAATCAAACAGGGTTGAAAAATGAACCGAATAAAAATTCTATTCGGTTGGATGGTTTTGATAATTCTTGTCTTCCACTTCACACTCTTTGCTGATGTCAGGGGTAAATTGACGGGCAGAATATTAGATCAAAATAAAAAACCGATTGTCGGCGCAAATGTTTTACTTGTTGGGACAACGCTTGGAGCTGCAACGGATTTTGAAGGATATTATGTGATTTTGAATATACCCCCGGGTGTATATGATGTGAGGATAAGTAGCATCGGCTATAAAACCAAGATTGTTAAAGGTGTGAGAATTTCAGCCGGGCAAACTACTTTTTTGAATG
>CAYTDX010000237.1:0-1014 GCA_964436655.1 uncultured Caldimicrobium sp. | reverse complement strand
TTCAACGGGTAAGCCATTAGTTGATGGCTATCTGAAATATCTTGTTGATTCACTTAAAGCAGCGAAGGTTGGCGTAAAAGTTAAAGGAACGGTCAATAATTATGCTGATATCGATACTGGATGGACCGCTGAGATTGCTATAGACCTTACAAAGCTTGGCTATCCACCCGGCAGAGGTGATGGTGTTTTGTTTTTCAGCATTACATTGTTTGATTATGATGAATTTGGGAATCCGTCTGATAATTACGGAACCAGGACATGGTTCTTCAGGGAAGCGCCCGTGTTCTCAGCCGGTCCAGCTTGGGGTTATATGGATCCAAATGTTGATGTGCCAACTTATGTTCCGAATGATGTAACAGCTATACCTGCTGAATTCAAACTTTATGGAAATTATCCTAATCCATTTAACCCGGTGACGAATATAGGATTTTCAATCCCGAGCAAAGGTGCTTTAACCTTGAAAGTATATGATGTTCTCGGTCGTCTTGTCAGGACAATTGCTCTTGGGGAATTTGAAGCAGGTTATCATGAGGTTAAATTTGATGCTGGTAATTTAAGCTCGGGCATTTACTTCTATCAGCTTGAGATGCGGAGTGGGAATTCTTTTGACAAGACCTCCTTTGGAAAGATGGTCCTTATTAAATAAATTTTAGGGGGAGGGCTTTTGCTCTCCCCTTTTTTATTTTAAATCAAACAAGGTTGAGAAAATGAACCGAATAAAAATTCTATTCGGTTGGATGGTTTTAATGCTTTTTTCTCTCCATTTCACACTCTTTGCCGATGTCAGGGGTAAATTGACGGGCAGAATATTAGATCAAAATAAAAAACCAATTGTCGGCGCAAATGTTCTACTTGTTGGGACAACGCTTGGGGCTGCAACAGATTTTGAAGGATATTATGTGATTTTGAATATACCTCCGGGTATATATGATGTGAGGATAAGCAGCATCGGCTATAAGACCAAGATTGTTAAAGGTGTGAGAATTTCAGCCGGGCAAACTACTTTTTTGAATG
>CAYTDX010000236.1:0-1015 GCA_964436655.1 uncultured Caldimicrobium sp. | reverse complement strand
ACATCACCAGCAGCAAAAACACCAGGCATAGTTGTTTGACATAATTGATTGACAACAATTTCACCATATTCATTTTTTATTCTCCAATCATCAGGTACAAAATCAGTATTTGGTTTCAAGCCAATATGAATAAAAACACCATCAACTTTTAAATCTTTAATCTCACCACTAATTTTATCTAAATATTTTATTCCTTTAACAAACTCATCACCATAAATTTCTTGAGTTAAAGCATTATAAATTATTTCAACATTTGGCTGTTTTTTTAATTCTTCAATCAAAATTTTATCACCTTTCATTTCAGGATTTTTATTAATAATATAAACTTTTTGACAAATTCTTGAACCCATAATTCCTCCTTCATTCGCAGAATTACCTCCACCAATTATTGCCACAGTTTTATTACGGAATAATGGAAGGTCACAGACTGAACAGAAACTTAAACCCTTATGATAAAATTTTTCTTCTCCAGGAACATTTAATTTTTTCGGACTTGAACCAGTAGCAATAATTATTGTTTTGGTTAAATATTCATTCTTTTCTGTTTTAACTTTAAAGATATTATTTTCTTTTGCTAAAGCAATAACTTTTTCATTAACTGGTTCAATTCCATATTTTTCCATATGTTCTTTAAATTTTTGTGTTAGTTCAACCCCATTTGTTTCTGGAAAGCCAGGATAATTTTCAACAATGCCTGAAAGAGCCATTTCGCCACCAATATCTTTAGCAATAATTAAAAAATTTCTATTTTGTCTTTTTAAATAAATAGCAGCAGAAATGCCTGCAGCCGAAGCTCCAATAATAATTGAGTCATAGATATTGTTCATTTCAAAGCTTCCATAATTTCTTCAGGAGAAAAGCCAATAATAATTTTGCCTTCAATATCAATAACTGGAACACCATATTGTCCTGACTTTTCTACCATTTCATTTGCCCATTCACTATTTGTTTCAACATTTCTTTCTTCATATTCATAACCTTGTTTTTTAAGAAATTCTTTTGTTGCTTGACACCA
>CAYTDX010000235.1:0-1019 GCA_964436655.1 uncultured Caldimicrobium sp. | reverse complement strand
GGGCGTGGAGGTTCGTGAGGTGGACCTCCACCACGGGGAGGGGCTGGGCGCGGATGGCGTCCAGGAGGGCGTAGGAGTAGTGGGTGAGGGCCCCGGGGTTCAGGACGATGGCCAAAAACCCCTCCTGGTGGGCCTGCTGCACCCACTCAATGAGCTGGCCCTCGTAGTTCGTCTGGCGGAAGGCCACCCCGAGGCCGAGCTCCGCCCCCCAGGCCTCGCAGAGGGCCTCGAGCTCCTCCAGGGTGGTGCGGCCGTAGACCTCGGGCTCCCGCCTGCCCAGGAGGTTCAGGTTGGGTCCGTTCAGGATGAGGACCATAGGGGCTCCTTTCCCCCTAGGATAAGCCCATGGGACGCCTTTGGGGGTTGGTGCTCTTCCTGGCCCTCGCCTGGGCCCAGGTCCACGTGGTGGCCCCGGGGGAAACCCTCTTCGCCATCGCCAAGCGTTACGGCACCACGGTGGAGGCCCTCGCCCGGACCAACGGGCTCAAGGACCCGAACCGCATCCGGGTGGGGCAGAGGCTTTGGGTCCGCCCCTTCCTGGAGTTCCCCCTGCCCCGGGGGAAGGCCCTCGTGGTGCCTCCCGTCCAGGGGAGGGCCTTCGGCCTCAAGGTGGAGGGCTACCGGGAAGGGTACGCCGAGTTCCTGGGGATTAGGGCTTCCCTCTTCCCCAGGGAAGGCGCCCTCTGGGGCCTCCTCCCGGTGCCCGCCCTGGCGGAGCCCAAGGCCTCCCCCTTGCGCCTTCTCCTGGACGGGGAGGAGGTCCTCCTCTCCCTTGCTGTTGCCCCCGGGGGGTACGGCCAGGAGACCCTGGCCCTCTCCCCGGGCCTCAAGGCCCTCCTCCAGGACCCCGCCCTGAAGGCCGAGCGGGAGAAGGTGGTGACGGCCTGCCCCCGGGAGGGCCCCATGCCCTTGGGCCTCGCCTTCCGGCCCCCCCTCTCGGGGCGGACCACCAGCCCCTTCGGCGTGCGGCGGCGCTACGGGGACCTCTTCACCTCCTACCACGAGGGCCTGGACTACGC
>CAYTDX010000234.1:0-1029 GCA_964436655.1 uncultured Caldimicrobium sp. | reverse complement strand
TAAGATTGAACCAGGAGTTAAGGAAGATGAAATTAATGAACCACTTGCTTTTATATTACCAACCACATCCAATTTTTCAGTCGGTGTTATTGTTCCTATGCCAATATTACCAGAAGAACTATCCGGTGGTTGCAAAAGTAAATTTGAGTTCGAACTTCCCCAAATTTTAAGATTTTCTCCATAAATATTAGACCAAGGATTATTAAACTTGATATCTCCTGAATTTGAAAAAATAATACCGGGAATAAAATTAGTTCCGTTATCAAATCCTATCTTAAAAGAATAACTAGGATTATTAATATCGCCTAAAGATAAATTTAAACTAGGACCACCATAGCTATCATATTTTAAATACCAATCAGTGATGTCTTTATTTCTGAAATACCATCCACAACCAGCATCTGGGTCATTGCAAGCAATACCTGAAGTAGCAATAATAAAACCATTAACTGTTAAATCTCCAGAAGGACCCAAAGAAAGAAGAGGGGTTGAAGAATTATAAATAGAAAAAATTTCATTAATTACAGGAATCTCTGTCTTTATTTGAAAAGAAAAATCTCTATTATAACCAATCAAAAAAATTTTTTTATTTAAACTATTATACCTAATTTCGCTTTCGATACCCCCGCCGCTAGGTTTGAAAAAAATTGATGAACCTTCTGTTTTTTGAAGATAGATATCACCCTGAAAAACACCAGAAGCTCCTTCAATATTAGCAGCTCTAAGATAACTTAAATCATTTGGATTGTAAATAGCGGGCATAAACGCTCCTATATCTGTATCTACTCCAAGAACTAAATAAGAGGAGTTATAATCTGGATCCATTGTAGAAGTTTGCCACTCATCAGGATTTAAATCTTTTCCTAAATAAACAAAACCTCTATACCAATCATATGGTCCACCTTGTGGAGATTCTCTTTTTCCTTTATTTACAAAAAATAAATTATTATTTCCAGAAACACCGACATTACCTGTAAATGTTTTATCGCCAGCAAAAGTTTGAGTTCCTGTTGAAACTAAACCTCGAGA
>CAYTDX010000233.1:0-1033 GCA_964436655.1 uncultured Caldimicrobium sp. | reverse complement strand
CAGATCCTTCGGCCAACGCTTCACCTTCTGAGGATAAAAACGATTCCCCACAAACACCCCAAACGAATCAAAAGCCAGCTGCACCAAAAACGGAGGGTAAGGCACCTCCGCCCACAACAAATGCCCACCCACTATCGGATAGTCCAAGTTGCGCCAACTCATCAGGGCCCCAAACTCCTCGTATCCATCATACCACACCGAACGCAGCAACCGCACATACCATTCATAACTCAGCCAGAAACCCCCCTCATTCCGATACACCCGCAACGGCAGCCGCCCACACCCTACCTGACACACATACTTATACTCCATCGTCAAGGGCGGGTCCATCACCTCCCACCGCCACTCCCGATCCCACACCCGAAAACCGTCCCCATTATAACGCGCCTCGTAAACCAGATGCACATTCCCCGTATCATTCTCCCGCGCTATCTGCAACAAACGCCCCTCCTCATCATAAGAGTATACCCTTGCATACTCCGCCTCGGGCGCCTCCCAACGCACCAAACGCCCTGAAGGAGACCAACTCAGCCGATGACCCCCCCATCGCACCCTCCACCTGCGCTAAGCGACCCGAAAGCGGGTCGTAGACATAACTGTCCCACGAAAAACCGTTCACGCCATCCTCGCGTAAAACCCACGCTCGGCTCCCATCTGCGTGGTAAGCATACACACGATAGTATCCCAAGTCCCCTGTCCGCGCCTCATACTCTACGCGCCCTGTTGGCGTATAGCTCCACTGCAGTTCATCACCACTCGGCGTCTCACGGCTCCAAGTGACTCGACCCAACAAGTCATACTGGTAGGAGACGCTATAAGAGGGGGTCCATCCTGCTTCTGTATCGCAATCGCCAGAGCCAAAGGCAATCTCTTTTAGGAAGCCTTGCTGCGAGGCTGCTTCGGCTCCGTAGTAGGTGAAACGGACTGAAAAGTAAGGTGTGCCATCAGGGGTAGGTTGACCTTGCCAATACGCTTCCTTTCGGAGCCTACCGCCTGCGTCATAGTGATACACCACCGTGCCCCGATTGTCGCC
>CAYTDX010000232.1:0-1037 GCA_964436655.1 uncultured Caldimicrobium sp. | reverse complement strand
AAAGGTTATGTACAGGTTAAGGGTATTGTTTCAAGCCCTTGTTGTTTGTTTGTTTGTTTGTTTGTTTCGGGTTTAAGGGCTTCCGTGGTATATGTGGAAGTTCCTAAGGAGGCAACCTTGGAAGACCTATATCCCCCAAAACCCCACATAGAAAGGCTCATATACAAAGCGCTTGACAGTTTGGGTTATTCCGAGGGTGACGCGATAATACTATTCACCAAAGAAGGGAAGGTTCTAACGCCTGAGGATTTTGGACTTCCGGAAGACGAAATTGGAGGCAAATCTTCGCCAAGGGATATAGTTCCCGTTAGGGGTTCGGGTTGGACGGATGAGGAATGGGCGCAAGTGATGTTTGTGTGGAATTTGGCATATCCGAGGTTAAAGGATATATACGGATGGCCTTATTGTAAGTGTGGAGGTTGGTTGTGTCAGGGTAGCCATAGGGTTTGGATAAGTAAAAACCCTTCTTTATCACGGAAGGGTTTATTCACCCCTTCTATAAATTGCTGGTTTGATTCAAAGATAGAGATAAGGGGTTGGGAACCCCAATTTGGTAAGGAATGGGGGCCTACCTTAATACACGAAATGGCACACGCTTTTAGGAATAATAAGTTGATACTCTTTAATCAGTTTGAAGAGGGAAATGCAGAGGCTATGGAGGTTGAGATAACAAACAGGATTTGTCAAGAGACGGGGAATCTTTGTGATTATAAGGAACTTTGGCACGGATGGTGGGATAACTCCTTTATTCCCGACTTTGAATATCTACTTTTCCAACAGTGGAATACGGATTTCATAGGGACAAACAGTATTGATTTTTCTAGAAGTTTCTTGTTGGGATATAAAAGATATTCTGTAAGCGGGTATAGTTGGTGGAAGTTGTGGTTTTATTTGAGGAGTTATTACGGTTTAGAGTTTTTCAGGGCTTTTAATGATGAAATATACAGAAGAAGTCGTTCGTTATCCTATAACACCTATTACAACATAGCGAGGAGTATAGTGGGTGGTAGGTTGTTGGAGGATAACCTGGATTTTGA
>CAYTDX010000231.1:0-1045 GCA_964436655.1 uncultured Caldimicrobium sp. | reverse complement strand
TGAAGCGGCCCACGGCGATGGCGAGCCGCACCCCCCTGGCGGTGAGGATGGGGGAAAGGGTCTTGGGCCTCATGGCCTCACTATACTTTGGGGGTGGAGCGGTACCTCTGGGTAGCCCTGGGAGGGGCCTTGGGCTCGGTCCTCCGGTACGGGCTAGGCGCCTGGGTTCAAAGCCTTGCCGGCCCCGGCTTCCCTTGGAGCACCCTCGTGGTGAACGCCCTGGGAAGCTTCCTCATCGGGGTGGTCCTGCGCCTTTCCCTGGAAGGGGCCCTTTCCGGGGAGGCCCGGCTCTTCCTGGCGGTGGGGGTTTTGGGAGGGTTCACCACCTTTTCCACCTTCAGCTACGAGACCCTGGCCCTTCTCCAGGAGGGCCAGGTGGCCAAGGCCCTTCTCTACGCGGGGGGAAGCCTCTTTCTTGGACTCCTCCTGGTCTTTTTGGGCCACCGCCTGGGCGGGGCCCTGGTAAGCTAGGGGCATGAAGCTCCAAGGGGAGGCCCGGCTCCTGCGGATCTTCGTGGGGGAGTCGGACCGGTACGGGGGGAGGCCCCTGTACGAGGCCATCGTCCTCGAGGCCAGGCGGCGCGGCCTTTCCGGGGCCACGGCCTTCAAGGGCTTCATGGGCTTTGGGGCCCACTCCCGCATCCACACGGCCAAGGTGCTCCAGCTCTCCGAGGACCTCCCGGTAATGGTGGAGATCGTGGACACCGAGGAGAAGATCCTGGCCTTCCTGCCCGTGTTGGACGAGATGGTCAAGGAGGGGCTCGTCACCTTGGAGAAGGTGGAGGTCATCCGCTACCAAAGCCGGTGAGCCAGGCCCCTTTTCCCCCTCCAAGGCTTCCCTATCCTTAGGGCATGGAGCGGGTTCCTCCCGGGCAGAGGGTCACGGAGCGCTTTCCGGTCCTCACCTACGGGGAAGCGCCTCGAGTCCCTCCCGAGGCCTGGCGGTTCGCCCTGGAGGGCCTGGTGGAAACCCCCATCGCCCTCACCCTCCCCGACCTCCTGGCCCTGCCCCAGGTGGAGCTCACCCGGGACTTCCACTGCGTCA
>CAYTDX010000230.1:0-1047 GCA_964436655.1 uncultured Caldimicrobium sp. | reverse complement strand
CAGTAATCATACTTTCATTAACTTCTGATCTTCCTTCAATCACAACTCCATCAGCAGGAATCTTCCCTCCTGGACGGACTAAAACAATATCTCCAACTTTTAATTCCTCTAATTTAATTTTTCTTCCATCTTCAAGTTCAGCAAAATCAGGTAATAATTTTTCTATTTCTTGTAAAGCTCTTTTAGCTAAAGATACTGATTTTATTTCAAAATAATGACCTAAAAGCATAATTGTGATTAAACTTGTGAGTTCCCACATAAAACCAAATTCTGCGAAAAGATGCGAACTAATACGCCCAATATTCAATATTATTAAAATAGTGCTATAAATATAAGCTGAAGCGATAGCTAAACTAATTAAAGTCATCATTCCTGGATTTTTTGCTTTTATCTCCCGATAAGCGCCATGAAGAAAAACCCAACCACCATAAAAGAAAACAATTGAGGAAAGAATTAAAATGAGGGCAGACTTTAGCAGACTAAACGCAGACAATTGCAGACCAAAAATATTTAAGTTAAAAAAATTAAAATAAAGAAAAATAACAAAAATTGTTAAAATTAAACAGAGCCAAAATTTTTTAAGAAAACCTTCTGCTCTATGCCCATGATGTTTATCTAATTCTTTATCTTTATGTTTATGTTTTTCTTTTTCTTCAACCTCAACAAGCTTCATCCCACAAATAGGACAATTACCAGGCTGATCTTGGGGCTCAATACACCCCATTGGACAAATATATTTTTTCATCAATCAATTATATCACAAACATTTTATACCCTATGGGGGTATTGTAAAATAAATTAAAAGCTATTTGATATACCAGCTTCGACTTTTTTAGTTTTTTGATATTTTAATCAAGAAATTTTAACTTTAAATTTTAATTCTGAATTAATATTAATTTTATTACCTAAAAATTTCCTCAATATCTTTAATTTCTTTATGTAAATACTTATTAAGCTTTTCTAATTTTTCTTCAAGTTCTTGTAAAATTTTTTGTTCTTCTTCGGTTAATTCTCTCTTTCCTTTTGTTTCTTGTAAAAGTTTTATTT
>CAYTDX010000229.1:0-1072 GCA_964436655.1 uncultured Caldimicrobium sp. | reverse complement strand
GCTCTACCGTTTTGATGGGTCGGTACTTGAGCTGGTAGGCATCAAGGTCCAAACGTCCGAGAAAGTTTTCGAAAGCCTCAAGAGCTGCTTGGGTTTGCCTGGAAGCCATTCTCCCTCCTCACAGGAAGCCGCTCCAGCATCCTTAGCGTCAAATGCGGCACAAAATCCCGGTAAAGGGTTCTAACATACACTTGCATCTTCTCGGAGTTTAACCACTCTACCAGAAACAGGGGATCTAGCTTGACACCCTCCTTGGGCAGAAGATGAAACTCTTCCCTCCACGGATAGGCCTTCTCGTCCCAAGCGGCCACCACCTTGGTCCCTTTGGTATGGGCCACCACTAAGTGTGGTGTAGCGTAGAAGCCTCTAAGCTCCTTGGCCCTTTCCTTGGGCATCCAAAGGCCGGAGTAATTGTTTTCGTAGTCTATCCACCCCGGCTTCAGGTTCCTTCCCGTCAGGACGGGCACAAGGCCAGGTTCCGGTTCTTTTTGGACGGCGGGATGCTTCTTGAACTCCGGGCTCCTGGCGGCGAAGCGGATGTGGAACAGACTCCCTAGAGGAGGCCCGGAAGCCTCCATTTTCCTGGTCCACCCTGTTTCGAAGCGGATGATCTCCCCATTCCATTCGGGGTTTTCGCTCCATAGGAAGGGGATGAAGCCTTCCCCTTCCTTTCGGGTGTCCCAAAGGGCGAGGCCCCTTCCTCCCTTTTGAAACCTGATGACCACGGCGCTTACCTTTCTTCCAGGGAAGACTTCACCTAAATAGTAGACCTCTGTCCTCCCTTCCCCAGCCAGGAGTGCCCGGAGGAGAGAAAAATCATCCAAAACCAGCCATGTGGCCGGAACCACGAAGACCAGAACCCCGCCTTCTCTCAAGAGACGTACGGATTTCTCTATAAACGCTCCGTAAAGGTTGTATTTTCCCTTCCAAGTGGAGAAGCTTTTCTTGTAAACCCCTTTGACCTCTTTAAGGACGTGGATGGGGTACTTGGAAGCCTCCCCCACGATGCCATAAGGAGGGTTGCCCAAGATGAGGTCAAAGGCTTCCCCGGGCTCCCAGAGGAGGAAGTCCG
>CAYTDX010000228.1:0-1077 GCA_964436655.1 uncultured Caldimicrobium sp. | reverse complement strand
AAACGCCGAGGAATTGTTAATTAATAATGAAATGCGTCATGCACTTTTGACAGCACTTAATCAATTGCCGGATGCTTATAAAGAAATTTTGATCTTGCGATATTTTGAGGATTTTTCATATAACGAGATATCAAAGATACTCGGATGTCCACTTGGAACAGTTATGTCACGGCTAAACCGAGCAAAAGAAAAACTGAAAGAAATTTTCATAAAAATTTACGAGAAAAACCCCGATGATAGATCATAAAACAGCCAAAATACTCATAAACCTTTATCTTGACAACGAACTTGCCGGGGAAGAACTTGAACAGTTCAAACAGCATATAAAAGAATGTGATGAATGCGCAAAATTACTTAAAAAACAGCGTGATTTTCAGGACGCCATAAGAGCGCTGAAAGATGAAATCCATATTGATCATTTTGAGGATTTCAAGAAAGACCTTGTTGACCAAATTGAAAAGTATAAAATCGGAAAAGAGAAAAAATTAGGATACGCTCTCTTACTTCCTGCGCTTGTTATTTTGCTCTTTGGAATGCTTGCTTTTTTTCACTTTTATACATCAAGAGTTGACTTATCAAAAATTGCTGTTGAAAACCATATAAGGCAGGTTCGCGGGCAACTTCCACTTGAGATAGAAACATCATCGGAGGCGGAGATTTCAAGCTGGTTTGAGGGAAAACTTCGCTTTAATTTTCGTCTTCCGCGTTATCCCGACCCATCAAATCAACCATACAAAATAAAGGGCGCGCGACTTGTCGCACTGAATAATGATTATGCTGCACTTGTCTCGTATGAAATGGATAATCACCTTATGACACTTCTTGTAGCCCCATCGCAAAGTGCAACCCCACACGGTGCTAAAAAAGTTAAGTTTAAGGAAATTGATTTTTATCTTGACAATCAAAATGGATTCAACATCCTTTCATGGAAAGATAAAGGACTAACCTACGCTCTGGTTTTTGATTTCAACAATTTTGACTGGACCAAACCCTGCATCGTTTGCCATAGTCAAGGGGCAAAGGCGATGTAAAATCATTCCAATTTACATTTGGCATAACCTCAAAATTTTTAGTAAA
>CAYTDX010000227.1:0-1101 GCA_964436655.1 uncultured Caldimicrobium sp. | reverse complement strand
GTGTTAGACTACCTATGAGGGCTTGAAACATTATGAAGTTGGTAAAGTTCTTCCATAACAGATAAGTGTTAGACTACCTATGAGGGCTTGAAACTTATAACAAATATTATGGCAAGCCTATCCCTTAGGCGTGTTAGACTACCTATGAGGGCTTGAAACCAGCACAGTAAACACAGTTACCTTAACAGTGAATGGTGTGTTAGACTACCTATGAGGGCTTGAAACTCATATCTGAATTGAGGTCCTTTTGTAAGGAATATATGTGTTAGACTACCTATGAGGGCTTGAAACACAAATTAAAGAGAGAGCAAGAGGCAAGTGAATACAGTGTTAGACTACCTATGAGGGCTTGAAACTATATATAGAATTATGGGGGTGGGTTAAGTTCCCCATGTGTTAGACTACCTATGAGGGCTTGAAACGTAATAAAAATATGATGATAACCATAAGAGATTTTCTAGTGTTAGACTACCTATGAGGGCTTGAAACAATACTCATGCACATGTTGTAACTCTGCATGTGCATTGTGTTAGACTACCTATGAGGGCTTGAAACGGTGAGTGGATATGAGTGTACAAGATTCTAACAAAAGTGTTAGACTACCTATGAGGGCTTGAAACCTTACCATGTAGATTGATAAATAGTGTTTATTTAGGGTGTTAGACTACCTATGAGGGCTTGAAACTATATTATATTTCCTAATATTCTGTAACCTTCCTTCAGGTGTTAGACTACCTATGAGGGCTTGAAACAACTTAGGCGAGAAAGATGGTATAGAAATGAAGATAGTGTTAGACTACCTATGAGGGCTTGAAACCTTAGTGTAGTTGAATTAGCACTTATTCCGCCATTTGGTGTTAGACTACCTATGAGGGCTTGAAACAGACTGAAACCAAGAAGTTATCGCATATACAAAATTGTGTTAGACTACCTATGAGGGCTTGAAACGCAGACTACATTCTCAATAACAATTCTGATAAGTGTTAGACTACCTATGAGGGCTTGAAACTTCACTATCAACGATATCTTTGATTCATCAAACTTGAGTGTTAGACTACCTATGAGGGCTTGAAACTGCAAGTGTATTTAGATGATTACTAT
>CAYTDX010000226.1:0-1149 GCA_964436655.1 uncultured Caldimicrobium sp. | reverse complement strand
ATTCTTGGATTTTTCCAAATAACAGGATAACCGAAAAAGAACATTGAAATTAAAAGTAATACAATAGTAATACGGTAGATATACAATAGTAATACAGTAGTAATACGATAGAGATACGGTAGTAATTTTTTTGTGATTTTATTTTTCATTTTTGGATTTACGAGTGGTTTTTATGAGATTATTTAACTTAATCATTAAGTTTTTAGAGATATTTTGAACTTCTTTATATTTCTTTTCACTAATTAAATTTCTTTCTTTTAATAGCTCTAACCAATAAAAGATACTTTCGTATAATGAAGCTCTAGCATTATAGAAAAATTTTACTTTATCTAAATAATGAAATCTTCCATAGCCTTCAGTAATATTAGCACCAATAGAATCAATAGCTGTTATAAATTGATCTCCTATAACTTTTTTGTTTTGCCAATTCATTTCTTGATAAATCTCCCAAGCAATTTTCGATAATTCTCTTGCTAATTTGTATACTTCCAATTCCTCAATCCTCAAAACCATTTTAATTACTATTGTATTACTACCGAATTACTATGTATTACTACTGTATTACTATCGTATTACTATGTATTACCATCGTATTACTATTGTATTACTAAAAAGCAATGATATTCATTTGGCAAATTATAGTTGAATTGCCTGAGGAAAGGATTATTGGAATAGTGAAGTTGCCTTTGTCTGAGCCTTGTTGACGATATATTTTTAGTTGAATTGAATTATTTGATGTCTGCATTTCGTAATCATTATTTTCTAATTGAATATCAATTCCTGATGGCAGGCTTCCGATTTCAATGTTTTTTGTATTATTTGCTGAAATTATTAAATTGGCTGTTTTTGTTTCTTCTTCTTTAATTTCAATTGAAAATGGCTCTATTTTACATGAAATATTATCAGGATTTTGAATTTTTATTTCTTTAGTATATTTTCTTTGTTTAAGAGGGGGTAATGAAGGAGTAGGAGTAGCATTTTCTAAATTTGTTTCCAATTCTTGCTCTGGAGTAGTTGTGGCTATTTGGGAAGGCTCGTATTCAACTTCAAACCACATTGATTCTAAATAAAGATAATAGTCAGTATCAGGTAAGGAATTTATTTTTATTTGAATTTTTGAAATATCAAGCCAATTATTTACAGGAATTT
>CAYTDX010000225.1:0-1155 GCA_964436655.1 uncultured Caldimicrobium sp. | reverse complement strand
TTTTGGGAAATAATGAAACCACCAACGCAGACTAGTACACACAGCACACGGACTGAAGACAGACAAGACACGGACACAACGGACATTAATAATAAGTCCGAACAGTCTGTGTTAAGTCCGAACATATCTGTGTTAATGAAAGCAATTGAAGAAAATTTTGGCTCTTTTGAAAATTTTAAAAGTTTATTTTCAGAGACTGCCTTAAAACATTTTGGTTCTGGTTGGGCTTGGCTAGTTGTAACTTCAGATAAAAAATTAAAAGTTTATTCTTTGCCAAATCAAGATAATCCGTTAATGAATGGAGATTTGCCAATTATGGGGCTTGATGTTTGGGAACATGCTTATTATTTAAAATATCAAAATCGAAGAAACGAATATATTCAAAATTGGTGGAATGTTGTTAATTGGGAAAAAATAGAAGAAAATTATAAAAAGGTCGTAAGTTAATAAATTAACCTTTGATGCAAAAAAACTTAATTATATTTGTAGCAGTTACTTTAGTCATTTTATTAGGAGTCGGTTATTATTTTTTTACTAAATATAGAACACCTTCCGTAGCCCCAGAATCACCTCAACCTTCAGCTCCAGTTCCGCCAACTCTAGAATCACCATCTGCACCAACAACATCAACTTCTACCGAAACACAGGCAGCCCCTAAAAATCTTTCCGAAGTTATCATAAGAATTACCAACAATGGTTTTGAGCCAAAAGAAATTGAAATAACTAAAGGAACAAAAGTAACTTGGGTTAATGAATCTTCAAATCCTTCTTGGCCAGCATCAGCAGTTCATCCAACGCATCGTGTTTATCCAGGTTCAGGTATTGAAAAATGCGGTACTCCAGAACAATCTAAAATTTTTGACGCCTGTCGAGGCTTAAATCCAGGTGAAAAATGGAGCTTTGTTTTTAATGAAGTTGGTGAATGGTATTATCATGACCATTTAAACCCATCATTTAAAGGAGAAATTGTTGTTAAATAATATTTTTGATAAAAATAGTTATAATTTAATTGATGGAACTAAAACATTATTTAGCTGATAAACTCAAAGAAGAAATTTTAAAAATATTGAGTAAATACTTAGATCTAAGTAAATATAAAGTTTTTTCTTTGGTTCAAGAGTTTATGGAAATTTTGATGACCGAGGAGATGTAGAT
>CAYTDX010000224.1:0-1156 GCA_964436655.1 uncultured Caldimicrobium sp. | reverse complement strand
GTTCAGTACTTGCAGTTGATGATCAGAAGGAGCTTGGAGAGGAGGAGATGAAGGTGAAGGTTAATGCAGAAGGTATAATCAAAGATATAAGCAAGGATATATCTATAGAAGAGGCAGATGGTGAGTACATAGGCGTAATGAAGTTAACCAGAAGGGATGCAGGTAAGGTACTGAAGAGCATAGAGGCTCTATTTATGGGGGGGATGTATAATCTGTATTATGAGGATGCTATAAGATCAGTTGCAATCGCTGAAGACTGCTTCTACAAGTGCAGTACAAGAGGGCTGCCATGCATAGAAGTTGATACACTAGATGATCTCAACAATGCTAGGATTGTAGTGGGGAGGATCAAGGGAGGATGATGCTATAATATGAGGATAAGTGTTGATGATATAAGGAAGAGGTATCTTGAATCGAAGACCCATGAGAAAGGTTGGGTATGGACATATTATGTGAGGAGACCAGTATCATATTATCTTGCGGTATTCTTCCTGCGTCTTAACATCTCTGCAAACAAGGTTACCATGATGTTCATCATAACTGGTGTAATTGGATCACTCCTGCTAGCATTAGGTGATTACGTTATGTCCATACTTGGAGCATTGCTAATAGAGCTAGCGATAATACTGGATTGTGTTGATGGTAATATTGCTAGAGTAAAAGGTTCAACCATATTAGGTAACACGCTGGATACGTGGGGCGGTGAGATAACTTTGATTCTATCTATGTATATGCTGGTAGGTCTATCTACCAAAGATAAATTAGTTACACTTTCTATACTAAAAGACTTCTTCGATATATCCTCTTGAACTATATCCTATTAACAACAATATATTTACACATATAGGCTTCTTTGCTGCACTATCTACGCTTGCTGCTTGGGCAATCAAGAATAACTGGCAGGTTATAATTAGACGCATAGAGGGGTTAATATCAACTCCAAGAAAGAGCACATTTATAATAGAGAACATTTTCCACTATTCGGGGCATATCCTATTGCAATGCTTGTTTGTGCAATATTCAACATACTCGATATCTTCCTACTACTAATCCTAGTAGTATATGACAGCAATCTTATAATTACACTCTTCAATATAATTAAGAGGGCAAGATCGTTGGATAGCAATGAATATAAGCAACTAGAATAAGATTAAAC
>CAYTDX010000223.1:0-1173 GCA_964436655.1 uncultured Caldimicrobium sp. | reverse complement strand
GCTAAAACAGAGTTTGAAGAAACAAGATCGTTTATTTTTACATTTACATCTTGTATTATTCCATTTATTGGAGCATAAATATAATAGTCTTTTAAATCTTCTTTTAAATCATTAAGTTTATTTTCTTTTTGTCGAAGAGCAAGTTCTAAAGATTGAATATCATACTCTTTTTGTCTAAGTGTATCTTGATAGTTATTTAGACTATTTACTAATGAAGATAAAGAAGCAAGATAATTGCTATACTTTCCATAAACAGAATTTAAATCATTATAATGTCTATCAATAATTTCTTGTTTTGTATGATAAGCCTGACTTAGACTTAAATCTTCTTTTAATCTTCTTACAAGATCCAATCCGGCTTTAATAAAATCTTGAGTTTTTAAGAGAAAATTATAAGAATCTTTAACCAAATTATAATCTATATTTTGTGTGTTAAACTTTGCTGTTTGAAGGTTTTGGGAAATTAAAACAAAATTATTTTTCAATTCATTGTAGGTTTTCTGAAGGTCATTAGAATTTACTGAGCTTTGAGGAAAATAATAAAGATAATAATCAATGTTATAAGTAGTAGAATCTAAATCTTTATTAAAGTAAACTTTTCTTATTTTTTCTAAATCATCCGGATAACTTACAAAAATATCATTTAAATTTTTAAGTAAATCTTCGTAACTTTTTTTCAAATCATCTCCTCTTAAAGTCCTTTGATAATCATCTTTGGCTTTAGCTAAATTCAGTTTTGAATTTTCAATATCTAATTCTAAATCTCGGATTTGTTTTTTAATATCCGAATCATCTAAAACGAATAAAAGCTGTCCTTTATTAACATAATTGCCTTCTTTAACGTAGATATTTAAAATTTTTCCAGAAATAGTAGGTTTAATTTCAAATACATCAGTCGAAGTAACATAACCAGTTCCAGAAACGCTTTTCTGAATTGTCCCCTTTTCAACTTTAGCTAAAATATAACCTTCGCTAACTTGATTATTTTTAATTTTTGAATAAGCAAAATAGAAAATGCCAACTAAAATCAAGATCGCGAAAAAGAGCAATTTTTTATTTTTTAAAATTCTTTTAATCATTTTTGTTTAACAATTTTTGAAGACCTTTTAGATGTTTTTCTAAATACGACATTATTTTTTTAACTTCAGAAAACTTCATTAAAGTAATCATTCC
>CAYTDX010000222.1:0-1183 GCA_964436655.1 uncultured Caldimicrobium sp. | reverse complement strand
AATGAATCTATAAATGCTGCTTTAGCAACAAAATGTGCAAGAGAACAAGGTAAGTATTGGGAATACCACAATATACTTTTTGAAAACCAAATAGGAGAAAATATAGGAACATTTGTTGAAGCAAACCTAATAAAATTTGCTGAAAACCTTGGTTTAGATAAAGCAAAATTTGAAAATTGTCTAAAAAATAAAAAGTATTTAAATGAAATTCAAGAAGATATAAATGAAGCGATAAAATTAAATGTAAGAGGCACACCTTATACCTTAATTAATAATACTCCTATAGAAGGAGCTTTGCCATATTCAGAATTTCAAAAGGTCATTAATAATTACTTACAAACAAAATGAAAAAAGTAATAATTTACACAACAAGTTGGTGTCCATTTTGTGAGATGACGAAAGAATTTTTAAAACAAAAAAACATTCCTTATGAAGAAAAAAATGTTGAATTTGATATGCAAGCAAGAGAGGAAATGGTACAAAAATCAGGACAATTAGGTGTTCCTGTAATAGATATAGAAGGTAAAATAATAGTAGGATTTTCTCCTCAAGAAATAGAAGAAGCTTTAGCTGAATAATTTTTATGTTTAAAAAAAGTATACTTATTACTAATCCTGGCGTTTATTATCATTATAAAATTTTAGAAACATTTGAGGCTGGTATAGAACTTAAAGGATTTGAAGTAAAAGCATTAAGAGAAGGAAAAGGAAGCTTAAAAGGAAGCTATGTGACTATAAAAGATAATGAAGTTTTTCTTATTAATTTTAATATTCCTCCATATCAACCTAAAAATACACCAAAAGATTATGATGAAAATAGGCCAAGAAAACTTTTGTTAAAAAGAAAAGAAATTTCTTATTTAATAGGTAAAAGTAAAGAAAAAGGAATAACAATAGTTCCAATTAAAATTTATTCAAAAGGAAATTTAATAAAAGTTGAGATAGGATTAGCAAAAGGTCTAAAAAAATACGAAAAAAGAGAAAAAATAAAAGAAAGAGAATTCAGAAAAATAAAAGAAAGAGCAGAAAAAGAAAAATTTAAAATATAAAATATATTAGATTATTTGTAAGTGATTTTTCATTTTCAAAAATAATTGTTAATTTCAAAAATAATTGTTAAATTTAAATAGTTATTATATAATTTTAATTAAAGGGGGTGAAGGTTGGATTTCGAGGAAAGGAAG
>CAYTDX010000221.1:0-1200 GCA_964436655.1 uncultured Caldimicrobium sp. | reverse complement strand
AAAAAGGATTTCATCCCTTAGCTTATAGATATTTAGTTTTAACAGCTCATTACCGCTCAGAAATGAATTTTACTTGGCAAGCAATGGAATCAGCTCAAAATGCATACAACTTACTTTTAGAAACAATCTCCAGTTTTAAACTTTCTGTAAATCTACATAAATCTGCATCAGTTCAACGCAGTTCTGTATCTAAAGAAATTTTAAAGATTATTAACGATGATCTTGACACGCCTCGGTTAATTGCCAAGCTATGGGAAGTTTTAAGATCAGATGAAGATTTGGGGTATAAAAAAATTTTCGTTTTAGAGGCTGATAAAGTTTTAGGTTTAAAGTTAAAAGAATTTCTTCAAAAACAAAAATTACCAGCTGAAATTAAGAAGAAAATTTTGTTAAGAGAAAAATTAAGAAGAGAAGGGAAGTGGCAAGAAGCTGATAAAATTAGAGAAGAAGTATTGAAAGCTGGTTATAAAATTGAAGATACTAAACAAGGACCAATAATTAAAAAGGTCGTAAATTAAAAATTAAAATACAATGAATAAAAATTTACAAATCACTTTAGGGCTTTTGCGTCTTTCATTAGGTTGGATATTTCTTTGGGCTTTTTTGGATAAACTTTTTGGTTTAGGATTTTCTACTTGTCGTGATGTTCAAACCCAAGTTGTCAATTATTTTTGTAAAGATGCTTGGCTTTATGGTGGCTCACCAACATTTGGTTTTTTGAAGTTTGCTGTTAAAGGACCATTGGCTGAAATTTTTAGATCAATGGCAGGAAATCCAATTGTTGATTGGCTTTTTATGTTAGGACTTTTAGGTGTAGGTTTAGGATTAATGCTTGGAATTTTTATGAAACTTTCAACATTTTTTGGTGGCTTAATGCTTGCTTTAATGTATCTGGCCGGTTTTTTGCCTCCAGCACACAATCCATTAATTGATGAACATATTGTCTATATTATTGTAATGGCAGTTCTTTGTCTAAGTAATTCGGGAGATTATTTAGGTTTAGGCAACTGGTGGAAAAAAACAAAATTAGTTCAAAAATATAAAATTTTAGAGTAAAAATAAATTAGATAATTAGTCGAATTAATTTTTTTACAAAATATGTGTAAAACTTGCGGTTGTCAACCTTGTAAGTGTGGAAAAGAAATAGTAAATGGAGTTTGCAGCGGTTGTAATAAACCTTATGATGATTGTACTTGTAAG
>CAYTDX010000220.1:0-1204 GCA_964436655.1 uncultured Caldimicrobium sp. | reverse complement strand
TACATAGCAGGGTCAAGGATATAATCAATGTTAGGTTCGTTGCAGTATGGAAGACAAAACTGCTTAGCAAGAAGCAGCCTGTAATTCAAGTGCAGCAGGAGCAGCAGGCACAAACATTAGATGTATAATAGATACATAGCAGTAGTATGGTAGGAGAAGGGTATAGAGGTAAGGAGGAGAAAAGAATTAAATTAAAATTCTATAATAATAGAGAGTAGGATGTATATTCCAACCAACGATCTATTAATTAAACATCTAGCCAAGGCAAAAATGGTGAAATATCTTGATATAAAGGTGTGTCATAATAAGTGTAATAGCCTAATATTTAAAGGAGGTGCTATCGCTGCAAGGGATGATGAGGATATTGTAATAACTGCTAGAGCAGTAGCAAATGGGTATGGTATAGCAAGTATTAGCAACATCTCTGAGCCTACACCATCTAGCAATCTAGAGCATAGCATAGATGATATTGTGGAACAGGCAATAGAGCATGCTATATCATTATCATATTCACAAGCTGATGGTAGTAATAGTGATAGTATTAGTAATGGTAGTGATAGGAGAGGAGTAGGCTATGGTGTAAACCTTGTAGAGGTTGATGTGGAGAGAGGGTATGCTACAACCCCAGTAGCAGGCTATGATAGTACAAGTTTATACGAACTGATAGATTATGTGGTATCTACGCTTAGGAGCAGGTTAAGGGGTAGGGATGATGTAAGGATAGAGGTTAGCCTATCATACGTTGAGAGTGAGAATGGGTTGGTGAGCAGTGAAGGAACTGATGTTAGAGAGCGTATGGCAACAACAACCATAGATATAAGGCTGACGATGAGGTACCATGGAGGCATCATCCAGGTTAGTAAGAGTATGGGAGGGAGAGGGGGTATAGAGGTGCTCAAGCGTAAGAGCATGGATGATGCTCTAGATGAGATGATTGCTACCATGAACCATCTTGTACATGCAAAGCAGTTCTCCATACTAGAGTCTGGTATGAGGTACAAGGTTGTACTTGATAACGAGGCTGGTAGTGCACTTGCAAGGCTAATAGGGAATATGCTTGAGGCTGATGAGTTCAACCCAAGGATATTCTCATCCCTGTATGTGCAGGAAGGTGTTGAGGTTGTAGATGATCCAACGCTACCAAATGGCTATGGCTCATTTGTATGGGATGATGAGGGAGTAAGGGGTAGGAGGAAGGTACTCA
>CAYTDX010000219.1:0-1206 GCA_964436655.1 uncultured Caldimicrobium sp. | reverse complement strand
CTTCGTAGACGGCGCTGACCACCGAAAGCGATGTCCTTGTTTCGCCGAAGCTTCTCGTCCAGCAATCTTTAACACCCGCCAAAGCCAGAACAACCTTCTGCGACTCGCCAGCCACCAGTCCGAGGCCTCGTGGAGCGGGTAGTAGCTGAACCCTCACGCTCCCATACTTTCCCTCGGATTTGACCAAAAGACTGTGGGGTTCTCCGCATGCGCATTCCCAGCTTCCGCATCCACGTACAACGGGGACGATGTTGAGCTTGGCGTTGCGGATGGCTTTCTCTATGGCGAGGACCACTTGGGTTGACTTGCCTGTGCCTATTCCGATGTATCCGTCTCTGTTACCGACTACGACAAGGGCCTTGAACCGTGTTTTTTCTCCCGCATCGGTCTGTCTCTGAACAAGCTTGACATCTATAACCTCCTGCTCGAGGTTAGGCAGCAGTCTATCCACAATCTCCGGCTCAAGCACACGGCCATGCATCTGGAAAATCTGGTCCAGCGAGTTTATCTTACCCTCTTGGACTAGACGGCCCAAACGTGTCCGAGGAACCCACTCACTCATCTTCTCCACCTCCTAAAATCTCGCGCTTGATTCTCTCAACCTCTTCACCGAGTTTGCGAAGATACTCCTTGTCCGAGGCGATGAACTGGAAACCAACTGGGCTGTCGCCAATCGCTGCTACATAGTCTGAGATATGTTTTCCGTGGATTCTGTCATCGTCGGGTAAAACTTCTTCACTGACAGGGATTTCGAGCCCCGCGTCCAAGGCTCCCTTGACAACGGCGTAAAGCCTCGAGCCTTTGACAGACCTGTAGACACCGATGTCGACGATCGCCTTCTCCACACCCTTCTCCAGAGCTTTCTTACCCGCCAGCAAACCCGTCAAATAGGCCGCTGGAACAGATTTCAGCGACGCTCTCCAACCATATTTTCTGAGAACCTCTGAGCCGACGGTCACGAGTGTTTCGTCGCCGCCGGCCTTGGATTTCACGATTTGAACAACTATTCGCCTGCTTCCACGGCGGATGACCAGTCTTTCAAGCCCTGACTTCACCAGCTTGAGTCGTTTTCTGTAATCGGTGTAGCCCTGACGCCTTCGCCGTGGCTTAACCCTCTGCAAAACTTCTGTCATGGTGTCGATACCTCCTTTAACAATCCTTTGCTTTTAATGAATTCGCGGAGAGAGGCGACGGATTTAAAGTTGC
>CAYTDX010000218.1:0-1215 GCA_964436655.1 uncultured Caldimicrobium sp. | reverse complement strand
CGCAGCGGCTTCCTGAGCCTCCAGAGTTTGCGCCCCTATGTGAGGAGTTAGCACAACGTTGTCCAGCTCGAGAAGTTTGCTTCCTGTAGGCGGCTCTTTCTCGAAAACATCGAGACCTGCGCCCGCTATTCTACCGTTTTTTAGAGCGTTGTAGAGAGCTTCTTCGTCTATGACCTCTCCCCGAGAGGCGTTTATGATTATCGCCTTCGGCTTCATCATCTCTAGTTTACTGGCGTCGATTAGGTGTCTTGTCTCTGGTGTAAGGGGAACATGCAGGGTTATGACGTCTGCTGTCTTCAGCACTTCTTCGAGGCTGGTGAGCTTGGCCCCGGCTTTTGCAAGAACCTCCTCCGGTATCGGTATGACATCGTAGGCGACAACCTTCATCCCCATCGCATGCGCTATCTCGGCCACTCGCCGCCCAATCCGTCCATAGCCCACAACACCGAGAGTCTTCCCCGCCAGCTCAACACCCATAGCCTCGGATTTGGGCCACTTACCCGAGCGAACCTGCCTATCACACCACGCGATTTTACGGGCCACGGCTATCATCAACCCGATGACCAGCTCGGCCACGCTTTCGGTGGAGGACTCGGGTGTGTTCAACACCTTGACACCATGCCGCGCCGCAGCATCGAGGTCGACGTTGTCAAGCCCCACTCCAGCTCGGCCCACAACCTTCAACACAGGCACACCACGTTCAATAACCTTAGCCGTCACCTTTGTCCTACCACGGACAAGCAACACATCATAGCCACCAATAACAGATTCAAGCTCCTCCGCTGAAATCCCCGGGCGCAAATCCACCCTAAAACCCGCTCTCTCCAGCATATCGACCGCCGACCTGTCAACAGGGTCGGCCACCAAAACCCTCCTGTTCACAGAAACCTAACCTACTTCAGCATATATAAGCGCATGCCGGGACAAGGTCTTGTTCATCCTGCTAACTTATATGTCGGCTGCGTGTGCTGTTTAGCGGATATGCCGTTCAAGCGTAAGAGCCGTGGAAGGTCGAAGGGTGCTAAGGGGAAGGAGCCTACTGTTCAGTGCGACAACTGTGGAGCATATGTGCCGAGGAGCAAGGTGCAGCGTGTGACGCGGCGTGTTTCGCTTGTCCGAGGGGACCTGGCCCGTGAGCTGAAGCAGGCAGGAGCTTATCTCGCCGAAAACATCGTCGTCAAAAACCTCTGCATCAGCTGCGCCATCCACTACGGT
>CAYTDX010000217.1:0-1216 GCA_964436655.1 uncultured Caldimicrobium sp. | reverse complement strand
AAGAGCCACATAAGGGCATTTACAGGGCTTGCACCAGCACCCATGGAGCATCCACCACCGCCACCGCCGGTGCCACTATCACCGCCACCACCAGAACCACTTGGTACAGCTAATACCACAGGGTCTGTTATAAAACCATCGGCCTACCCATCCGCATCAAGAGAACTGCCATCCTGAACCTGGAAAGTAGCTGTATTGCCAGCAAACTGTACATTAGTTACCTCTATGTATTGATTATTTATAAGCTTATAGAGTTTTGCACCTTGTGGTATGGCTTGTGGGAAGTTTATAGTTATGGTTATGGTTGCTCCCTGTGGAACTTGAGCTTTAAAGCTTATAGCACCGTATGGGGCAGAAAAGCCTGAAGGTAAAGGTGGTATGTTTGTCTGAGATTGCGGTGGCTGTGTAAAGGTACCGTTTTGGATAGATATATTCACTTGGCCATTAGGAGTATTTACACTTCCAGTATTGCCAGATGTAGCACTCAAGCTATCAAACTTTGCCACAAATACGTCACTCCCTCCACCATAGTTAGGTTGGGCACCACCAGCTGTTCCAGGGAAGTTGGTGGAATATGTAGCTCCTACCACATAAATCTTTCCCATACTGTCAAGGGTAATAGCAAGAGCACCATCAAGATTACTACCACCAAGGTATGTAGACTGTATAAGATTTGTAAGAGAGGCATTTAACTTTGCTATAAAAGCATCCTTAAAGCCCCAAAGCTAGGTTGAGCTCCATCAGCTACACCAGGAAAGTTAGTAGATTCAGTTATACCAATTACATATATGCTTCCTGAATCTTTATCAAGAGCTAAAGCTTCTGCATCGTCATATTTACTGCCACCAAGATAAGTAGCTACAATAATAGTCTTGAGATCACCACTTAACATTGCCACAAACACATCACTATCACCAGCATTCTTTGTTTGAAAACCATAATTCGTAGCCGGAAAATCTGTAGAGAAAGTAGAACCAGCTACATATATATTCCCTGAATCATCAATAGATATAGCTTCGGCATAATCACCACCGCTTCCACCAAGGTATGTAGACTGTATAAGATTTGTAAGATCTCCATTTAACTTTGCTACGAAAACCTCGCTGCCACTTTTATAATTTGCTTGAGCACCACCTTGTGTACCAGGAAGGTCACTAGAAAATGTATTACCAGCTACAAAAATATTACCAGAATTATCAATAGCAATAGCTAGAGC
>CAYTDX010000216.1:0-1224 GCA_964436655.1 uncultured Caldimicrobium sp. | reverse complement strand
TATGCTTTATAATTTTCGGATAACAGGAGGTGGAAAATGAATTGGTTGATTTTTAGTCAGCTTGTAAATGGTTCATTTGAGAATGGTATGACAGGTTGGACACTAACCACCTATCCAGGATGCCCAATATCCTATACATTTGCAGAACCAAGACAAGCATCAAATGTATCACCTTCAATAAGTCCAACAGATGGAAATTATTTCTTACATATATCTACACTTGGTCAAGATATTGACGGTTCTTGTACTACTTCTAATGTTGATGGGAATGCTTACTTGGAATACGATTATGCTGTTGTTCAACAAACATTTAATGCTAATAATTGTAATCAAGGAATAACAATAACTTGGGATTTTCATTATCTTACTGCTGAATGGTCAGATGCTTATTCTCCTTATGATGATTTATTTAGATTATCTGTAAATAATAATGAACTTGTTAAATACTCAAATCCAAGAGTATTTACATCACCATGGCCAGATTACTACCAAGTAGATAATGTTTATACAACAGTTTATGGTTCATCTGTTCCTACCACTTACTATACTTATGGCAAAGCAATAGTAGGCTGGAAAACAATAAGTGTAAATTATAGTGTTCCTGGAACATATACAATTAAATTTGAAAATTGGGACCAAGGAGACCCTATTGTTGCTAATGGTGTTTTAATTGATAATGTTAAGGTTAATTGTTTAACACCTATTGATGTCCCTGAAAAACCTATCGTTAATTTTTCAAAGGATTACATCTATATAAGCTACATACCTGCAAATAGTGAAGTTGAAGTATATTTACCAAATGGGAATTTAGTTGATAAAATGATATTTAATAGTGATGGGCACTATAAGCTTCAGCTTTACAAAAAGGGAAACTACATAGTTAGAATTAAAAACAACAATAAAGTTTGGACTTATAAGGGGGTGGTAAGATGATGTGGTTTTTAATTTCTAAAATTTTAGAATTTGGGATATATGATGTTGAATTAAACTGTGCTATTGAACCAGAAACTGCTAGGCAAATCATAAGAGATATTATTCAAAAGACAAATGTTGATGACTTCGCATATATAGGTTCTTCAAAATTTGTAATGATTATTGATGTTCTTGCTAAAAGGAAGAGTCCAGTTCATTATGAGGAAATTGAGAGCATATTAAATAATTATTGTCCAAGTTTTGATATAAGAAGGAGGTAAAAAATATGGTTTTGCTTATCATATCACAAAT
>CAYTDX010000215.1:0-1233 GCA_964436655.1 uncultured Caldimicrobium sp. | reverse complement strand
AAGGGAAAAGCTCATAGGTAAAAGGCCATCCATATTCAAGTCTGGCTTGCACTCTGAGGATTTCTATAAGGAGCTGTGGGATACTATTACCTCTGGAAAAGTCTTTTATGCTACCTTTATAAACAGAAAAAAAGATGGTAGCCTTTTCTACCTTGACTCTAAGATAGTTCCTATAAGGGATGATAAGGGTGAGATAAGCAATTTCGTGGCCGTTGGAAAAGACATTACACAGGTTAAGCAAATAGAAGAAAGGCTAAGGTTTATTTCTAACTATGACCCCCTTACTGGTGTGCCAAACAGGGAGCACTTCCTTGAGCTCCTAGAAGAGGTTATGAAGGAAAGTGAAAATATAGCCGTAGCCTTTGTAGATATATATAACTTCTCCAGCATAAACCTATTGTATGGCTATTCTATGGGTGATAAGATACTTTCCTCCTTTGCGGAAAGGCTTTCAAAGGTTGGAGACGGATGTGGAAGGTATGGATCTGATGAGTTTCTTGTATTTAAAAAGTTGGAAAGCTCAGAAGACCTTGAAAAACTTACAAGGGGTATTTTAAAGGCTGGGCAAGAACTAAAGCTCACTTTAAACATAGGCATATCCATATACCCCTTGGATGGAAGGAGCCCATCTGAGCTTGTGGAAAAGGCTATTCTTGCCCTCAAACAGGCAAAGGGTGGCACTTCTTCCTTTGCCTTTTATGAAAGGGGTGAGGAAGAAAGAATAGTGAGAGAGCTCATGATTGGTGAAGAGCTAGAGCGTGCCATAGAAAGAGGTGAGTTTGTATTGCACTTCCAGCCCTACTATAGCTCAAAGGACCTAAAACTTTCCGGTGCTGAAGCTCTAATAAGATGGAACTCTAAAATATTTGGCCTTTTATATCCAAAGGACTTTTTACACCTTGTAGAAAAGAAAAGGTTCACAAAAAAGCTTGACTATTGGGTCTTTGAAGAGGCCATGAGGCTCATAAAAAGCCATTCTATAAGTGTTCCCATCTCCTTGAACCTCTCCCCACTTAGCATAGACGAAGAGCTTCTAGATTACTTTAGATCACTCTTGGAAAAGTATAAAGTTAGCCCAAGCCTTATAAACTTGGAAATAACGGAGGAGGCGGTAATAAAGGATTTAGAAAGGGCTCATAGAATCTTGGAAGAGGTGCATAACTTGGGCATAAGCATAATCCTTGATGACTTTGGCATTCTGTATTCCTCACTTTCCCTCCTTTCCAAGTTCCC
>CAYTDX010000214.1:0-1236 GCA_964436655.1 uncultured Caldimicrobium sp. | reverse complement strand
CTTTTTGGGTGATAATATAAACTAAAAAATGAAATTTAACAATTTTTCAATCCCCTTAACTGCGGATGATTCCGGGGTTTGTCTAAAGGTATGTTTTATTTGCGTTTAATTACATCACTTCATCAGAATCATTTTCCTAACCTTTACAAATTTACCTGCTTCCATTCTGTAAAAATATATACCGCTTGATAAACCGAAAGCATCAAAATTTACTCTATACTTGCCTGCGCCAATTCCTCTATCCAAAAGCACCCTAATCTCTCTACCAAGAACATCATAAACAACTATTCTAATATCGCTTCTTTCCCCAACATCAAACTCAATCACTGTTGACAGATTAAACGGATTTGGATAATTCTGGTAAAGTTCAAATCCAGAGGGCATTTTGTTTATATATTTCTCAACATCAGGAAGTATAACTCCACCCTCACGATATACACCAAGTCCACCTCCATATGTCCCAATCCATTTGTTACCCTTGCTATCTATGGCGATTGCAAGAACATCATTATTTGGCAAACCTGGATTACCTGTGTTATAAACAGTCCAGTTTACTCCATCAAACTTCGCAAGTCCTCCTCCAAATGTCCCAATCCATTTGTTTCCCTGACCATCTATGGCTATTGCAGAAATAGCATTACCTGGCAAACCTGAATTACTTGTATTATAGACGGTCCAATTCATCCCATCAAACTTCACAAGTCCTCCTCCAAATGTCCCAATCCATTTGTTATCCTGTTTATCTATGACTATTTTATAAATAAAATCACTTGGCAAATTTGAATTACCTGTGTTATAAACAGTCCAGTTTATTCCATCAAACTTCGCAAGTCCTTCCCCATCTGTCCCAATCCACTTGTTCCCCTCTCCATCTATAGCTATCGCACGAACAGCATTGCTTGGCAAACCCGAATTACTTGTATTATAGATGGTCCAGTTTACCCCATCAAATTTCGCAAGTCCTTCTTCTGTCCCGATCCATTTGTTACCTTCCCCATCTATGGCGATTGCACGAACATCATTACCCGGCAAACCTGAATTACCTGTGTTATAAGCAGTCCAGTTTACTCCATCAAACTTTGCAAGCCCTTCCCATGTCCCGATCCATTTGTTTCCCTGACCATCTATGACGATTGTCCAAACCCAATTACTTGGCAAACCTGAATTGCTTGTGTTATAAGCAGTCCAGTTTACTCCATCAAACTTTGCAAGCCCTCCTCCCCATGTCCCAATCCA
>CAYTDX010000213.1:0-1242 GCA_964436655.1 uncultured Caldimicrobium sp. | reverse complement strand
ACTTTTTATTTTCCGATCACAACTTGCATTTTAGTTAGCGCCATTTTAACGGTTATTTTTTATTTGATTTTTCGCTTTTTTAAATGATAAAAAATATTTTTGTCAGCGGATTGCCAGGCTGCGGAAAGACAAATTTGATAAAGGAAATTTTGAAAGAGTTGAAAATTCCGGCTCGGGGATTTTTTACCGAAGAAATGAGAAAAGGAAGAGAAAGAATTGGGTTTAAAATTGTCGCATTAAGCGGCAAAGAAGGGATTTTAGCTCACAAAGAATTCAAAAGTCCTTTTCGGGTTTCAAAATATGGGGTGAATTTAAAAGATTTAGAAGAAATTGGAGTGAAAGAAATCGAAGAAGGATTGAGAGGAGATTTTTTAATAATTGTGGATGAAGTGGGGAAAATGGAGCTTTTTTCTTCGAAATTCAGAGAAATAATTTTAAAAGTTTTAGACAGTAAAAACAAAGTTTTGGGAACGATAATGTTAAAAGGAAACCCATTTTGCGATAAGATAAAAGAAAGGAAAGACACAAAAGTTTTTTATTTAAAAAGGGAAAACAGAGAAAAACTCAAAAAAGAAATTTTATGGTATTTGGGAAGTTGTTCAAATTGTGGAAATGTTGAATTGTTTAACTTGTTCTAATATCTAACCTCTAACCTCCAACTTCTAACTATACCACATTTGGCGCGATCGCGCCAGATGGAGTATAGTTATTTTTGAGAAGATTTTAGTTTTTTGAGCGCGCAAGATAAAATAATTGTTAGTTTTTGAAGTGGGTTTGGAATTTTTTTATAATGCCGCTTTCGTCAATCGGTGATGCCAATTACGTAATAAGCTTGCCATGGCAAAATTATTACGTACACTTTTTGTTATTCGTTGTAAAGTTGTTAGTTGTTTAGTTTTAAAATACAGAAATTTCATCCTTGTTAAATTGAGAGTTCTTCTTTAAGAATACTTCGGCGAGCGAGGGCGGAGGGGGTGGGACTTGAACCCACAAGGGATATTCTCCCACCAGTTCTCCAGACTGGCGCCTTACCAATTAGGCCTACCCCTCCACGAAATCAGTTGTTTAGGTTCTAGGGACTAGGGAATTAGGTTTTCGATTCTTTTACCTAGCTAGCCACTAAACACCTAGAACCTAAATCCCTACACATTGGCGGCTATTCACTAAATATTACCTTTCCACCTATCTTTCTAATTTACTCATTTCTCATTACTCATTCACTAAACATGGGGTGGCTGAGGG
>CAYTDX010000212.1:0-1254 GCA_964436655.1 uncultured Caldimicrobium sp. | reverse complement strand
ATGGTTTGAGTGAGGTTCTTGTTCTTGGCGCGGGTTTCGGAGGCTTGGCCGCGGCTGTGGAGTTGAGGCGTCTGCTTCCGCCTGAGCATAGCGTAACGGTTGTCGATAGACGGGATATGTTTTCGATGGGTTTCATGAACCTTTGGCTCATGGTTGGAGAGAAATCGATGCCTCGTGAATGCTTGTTCCCGGTTAGGGGTGTGGAGAAGCATGGTGTACGGTTTGTGAACGAGGAGGTGCTGGAGATAAATCCTGTCTCGAGAAGAGTTGTCACGAGCGGTGGTGTTTACAATCCTGACGTGGTTGTGGTTGCTCTTGGCGCCGAGTATGCTTTTGACGCTGTTCCCGGCTTCCGAGAACATGCGCACAACTTCTACGACCTGATGGGTGCCTACGCAGCACAGAACATGCTCAAAGACTTCACCCACGGCCACATAGCCATCCTCATAGCTAAACCACCTTACAAATGTCCACCAGCTCCCTATGAGGCAGCCCTACTCCTCGACTCTTACATGAGGCGAAGAGGCCTGCGCGACAAGGTTGAGATAGATGTCTACACTCCTGAGCCGCAGCCGATGCCCGCCGCAGGGCCCGTCGGCAAACGTGTTGAACAGTTTTTGACCGAGCGTGGAATAGGGTTTCATCCCCGTAAACAAGTTAAACAGATAGTGGATAGGAGGATTGTGTTCGAGGATGGAGAGGCCCCGTTCGACCTGTTGCTCGGTGTCCCGCCACATCGGGCCCCGAAGCCTGTTAGAGACTCGCCTCTCGTCGATGAGACAGGCTGGATACCTGTAAACCCTCAGACCACGGAGACAAGATTCAGAAACGTCTACGCCATAGGCGACATCACATCGGTTAAGCTGCCCAACGGAATGTTTCTACCCAAGGCAGGTGTCTTCGCCGAAGCGATGGCCTTGACCGCGGCACGACGCATAGCCTCCGCTCTCCAGAACAAGCCAGCCGAAGAGCTGTTCAACGGCGTGGGTTATTGTTTCTTCGAGGTGGGCGACGGCCAAGCCGGCAAAATCGTGGCCAATTTCTTCGCCGACCCAGCTCCATCAATAATGTTTGAGCCACCGTCTCCAAGGTATAGGGATGAGAAGGTTGAGTTCGGAAACGTTAGGCTAAGCAGCTGGCTGCTGTAGCTTATCCGCTCATGATGCGTCGCAGGACATACTGGAGTATTCCGCCGTGTCTGTAGTATTCGACCTCGATTTTTGTGTCGAGACGTGTGATGACGTTGAATTTCTT
>CAYTDX010000211.1:0-1261 GCA_964436655.1 uncultured Caldimicrobium sp. | reverse complement strand
TGTCTTCAACTTCCTCAGAGCATCTGGTTTCAAGCCCTCATAGGTAGTCTAATACTGTACTCCTCTCCTAATATCCTCAGTGCTACCGGCGTTTCAAGCCCTCATAGGTAGTCTAATACTTGCAGTCAGGGAGGCATATACTCCTGAGGTAGTGAAGTTTCAAGCCCTCATAGGTAGTCTAATACTGGACTACAGTAAGGTAGGAGAGTTAGTTGTAAATAGTTTCAAGCCCTCATAGGTAGTCTAATACAGGTGGAAGGGCAAAATGGGCTGGAACAAGCAATGTGGTTTCAAGCCCTCATAGGTAGTCTAATACACCTAATCAACCTACTTTGGGGTAAGTTGGCATAAGCAGTTTCAAGCCCTCATAGGTAGTCTAATACTTGCAACAATAGTGCCAATACAATAATGAAGGTTGGGTTTCAAGCCCTCATAGGTAGTCTAATACACTAAGAAATATAAAGGATTATTCTATAATGAGCTATTGTTTCAAGCCCTCATAGGTAGTCTAATACGATGCTTCAGAGTTCATGAAGAACCTGCCTGCCCCTGTTTCAAGCCCTCATAGGTAGTCTAATACTATGAGTTTGTTAGAAGACCTAGCCCTGAATTCCTGTTTCAAGCCCTCATAGGTAGTCTAATACCGGACTTGGTGCAGAGGGATTGGAGAAGTTTATACCGTTTCAAGCCCTCATAGGTAGTCTAATACAAGTGGGCAACAGAATAATAACAGCAGGAAAGTATTGTTTCAAGCCCTCATAGGTAGTCTAATACATATTGATAGCCTTAGATGCTAATAGAACACACATGGTGTTTCAAGCCCTCATAGGTAGTCTAATACCTCCTTCACCATCATCATCATCATCACCTCCACCATGTTTCAAGCCCTCATAGGTAGTCTAATACGACTTGTCCTTACATACAACTTCATATGCTTTCTGTGGTTTCAAGCCCTCATAGGTAGTCTAATACGGCATGCATATTCATTTATAGTCTTTATAATGACATCGTTTCAAGCCCTCATAGGTAGTCTAATACGGTGGTAACATGTCTTCATCAACATCAACATCTTCATGTTTCAAGCCCTCATAGGTAGTCTAATACTGATAACTTAATGTTTATGCTTGTGCTTGTAGTTGTAGTTTCAAGCCCTCATAGGTAGTCTAATACCACTTGTGCTTCTTTAGGTAGTTGTTAATCTCTACATGTTTCAAGCCCTCATAGGTAGTCTAATACAACCAGAAGATCCTAAAGAAGAAGA
>CAYTDX010000210.1:0-1261 GCA_964436655.1 uncultured Caldimicrobium sp. | reverse complement strand
GAATGCTTTTTCATTCATACTAAAGATATGCCATAGCTCCAATTATGCAATATAAGCCATAAAAACTTGCAAAAATTATTTGAGACAAAGAGTAAATCGAATCTGTAGAATTTATAGATGCCCATTTAGTGGGGGACAGATCCTACCTCTAGAAATGGAAACTGCTTTTTGACAGATGAAATGAGAAGCTTTAAAATTCTATAATCTTTAAAAATCAAGGCTCGGTGAGTTGGACGTTTAAAAATTTTTGTAGTTTTTGCCGATTTTTTCATTTAGTTTGAGAGGATGTTGGAGGAATAGGATGTGCTAGAAGCTTGTAGGATGCCAATAGAAAGCATAGGGCTTCTCTTATAAGGCCACACCCTCTACAACTTTTTGGTTGCATCTTAAAACCATTTTTCTTGGATTGTCTTCATATGCAACCTACTATAAGTTTTTCTGGTTCAATACTGGAAAGCATTGCGGTATACGTATTTACTGTTTAGATATTATAATATTATATTAACAATCATTTACAAAAGACGGATTTTAGCTCTAATAACACCAATTATACGAAACTTGTCCAGCTCTTCTTCTTTTAGTTCTATATCAAGGTAAGCTGGGTTGGCTGAGGTGAGTTTGACTATGCGCCTGACAGGGTCTTTCTGTAGCCTTTTGACATACACTTCACCATCTACTACGGCAATAACTATCTCATTGTTTCTTGCTACATGCGTCCTTTCTATGATCACGTACTCTCCATTTTTGATGAAAGGCTCCATGCTGTCGCCTACAACTCTGATGATATCAAGATTTTTGGCGGGTTTTATTCCGAGGAGCTCAAGAAAAACTTTATTAACGTGAACTAGTGCCTTCTTTTCACTTCCATTTATAGCCCCGTAGCCAGCTGAAGTTACAACATTAGGATAAAAGTTGATAGTAATAAGGTTAGCTAAGCTAATTGCCGATTCTGGAAAAACTGTTCCAACCTCCCCTGTCAACCAATCCAAGCTTACATTTAACACTTGGGCTATTTTTCTAAGTACTTCTATTTTTATGCCGATGCCTTTCTCATAGCTTCGTAATGTTCTGTCGCTAATACCAACAGCACGAGCTAATTCAACTTGCGTCATCCCTACCCTTTCTCTTGCCATCCTTATCCTCTCACCTATATCTACAGCTCTCATGTTTTCCCTCCTTTATGGCAACTTTTATCCTTTGCCACTTGATAAACGGAAGGAGCTTTTTCTCTAATAAATCCGATAGAACTTATAAGGTCAAT
>CAYTDX010000209.1:0-1271 GCA_964436655.1 uncultured Caldimicrobium sp. | reverse complement strand
CATCCATCGAAGTCCAAAAGCCTATGCCGAAATTAAAGTTCATCAAGAGCGTTATGGGGTATAGTTGGTATGCAAGGTTCGTTAAAAAAGACTTGAATTGTAATTTTAAAGAATTTATGCCTTGTGGCTTAATTCGCAGGCTTCTTTCGGTCCCCGCGAGCCTAATTTCTGTCTTAACTCTGGGCAGTTTCTCTGGTTTCGATGACTGTTTCTAATAAACAGTTAGGCCTATGGTCTAGGATTGGCTCCTTTTACTTCTTACTGGAGGGGATTGGTGAGAGGCTGTCAGGATGGATAAAGACAGAGATAATCCAGAAAGCATACATATACAACATACCTTCTGAACCCGATTTGAACCTTAGACAAAGAAACACCAGCAGGAGAATAGGGAATAGAGCCCAAGGGAATTTAGGCCACAAGGTATGAAAAAGCAATAAAAACGCTTCGCTCATTTTAACCTCATAAGGGTTTTATATGAGTTTTTATAAACAAACTGATTTTATCCGAACTGGTCGCAGCCTGGAAAAAATAGTGATAAGAACCGCAAAAATAAACAAAAACATCACAAAACAGGGAAAAAATAGGGGAGTGGTCGGCTGGCAGGCAACCACCAGACAACATCTAGGAAACCCAGAAGCCGGCATGCTAAACGCTCTTGAGGTGCAGTCCATTGGCTGTCCTATATATACAGGGGCATACCATGGCCTCTGGGTTTTATCCCTGTTGCTGGGCCGGTATGCCCGCCAGCCTCTCTTGGGTTTCCCGTCTGTATGTCTTCTTCCACCGATAAATCGCGTCGAGTGTTTTTCCGAGTTCCATGGAAAACCTCTTGCGGTCCTCCTCGGTTAGATACTTTGGAATCGCTCCGAATCGTTTTACCGTCAACTGCACCAATGAATATTTTGCGGCTCCATCGTATATCAACTTATCCTGATGTTTTTTAGGGATTAGCCCAAATTTTCTGCGGTTTTCGCTTAAACTTTTGGTCTCGTCTAGCTCTAGGAATACTTCGGAGGCGAATGCCTTAGAGATGACATCATCTATACCGAGTTCGGTGAATAGTTTGTCAATCTCTGAATATTCCTTTTTGAGCACACGAACGAATAGATTAGCCTCGGTCGTTAGAAAGTTCTCCGAAATCTGTAGCCTCGTCGTGTTCTCTTCCTCTGGCAATGGCAATGCACTGAGTTGTTGAAGAAGCCTCTGATTATTTTTTCTAGCAGTCCGGAATAGCACCATCTTTGGCCAGCACATCAGAAACTCCCTAGTCA
>CAYTDX010000208.1:0-1294 GCA_964436655.1 uncultured Caldimicrobium sp. | reverse complement strand
AGGAAAACAATAAAAAATGGGAGGAAAATCAGAGAGTTATCAGATGGCTTATGGTTGCTCTCCAAGAGTTAAAGTATGCAGTAGGTGTTGGTTTTGAATTCTACACTGCATTTGTTATAAAATATATACTCAAACAAAAAGGAATAGACGCAGATGTGAGAACGCATGTGAATTTACCTGTTGATGGATACAAAGAAGTTGATGTTTTCTGCGACGAGCCGTTGATTGTTGCTGAAACAAGTTTGAGTTTGAGAAGCATTGAAGAAGCGGAGAAGAAGATAGAAAAGTTAGAGTTAGCAGCGAAATCAGCAGAGAAATTAACAGGGAAGAAGATATTTATGAAGTTTTTCTCTGTGGAGTTTGCGACAAAAGAGGTGCTTGAATTTCTGCGCAAAAAAGCCCAAGAAAAAAACATAGAACTCATCGTAGGAAGAGAGATTGATGTTTCCACCCTATTTATCTGAGTCATAAAACTAAGGTATCAGAACTTTTGAGCGAGAAAAAAATCAGAATGCGCATGAGAGTATGAAGTTGAAGAAATTTCCCGCCTTTTTATTGCCGTAATACCATTTTACTTTGGAAACAATATCTAATACCGCTAGATATTCTCCACCCATCAGATAAAGAGAAAGCGTATCTGTCAAAAAGTTCCTCAAATCTTTACCTTCAACCACAAAGCTGTTTTTCCCAACTTTGCCTACAAACTTCTTTATTCCGCTGTGTAATGAAGCAAGATATATAGATACCACAAGACAATAGCTTAAAACCTCCGTCTCAGCGCAACTCCCGTTCAGTATGACCTGAACCTCGCCCCTTGTGAAACTGACTTTTTTTGCACATTCAGGAACAAGTTCATCACTTATGATTTTTACCCATGTCATAACATCTTTCCCGAGAGCGTCTTTTCTGTCTGGCAATCTTATTTTAGGAAGTTCAGTCCCTTCCCCCTCTTCTCCCTCTTCTTCCTCTGATTCTTCTCTCTCTTCTTCTTTCCCCTTCATACTTATACTTATCTCACCGCTTTTTATCTTTGCTATTTTGTCAAGCGGGTCTATATCATTTATACTCACAGCAAAATTCAGGTTCTGCGCCTCTTTTAATGACCATGACATAATCCCGATTACTTTGCCTTGAGATGTTATAAGCGGTGAGCCAGAACTCCCGGGAGATATGGGAGCGGTTGTCTGAATTATCTTGAACTTATCAGATGAAAAAGGGTTTAACCTTATCTGGCTCACTATAGAAGTCAGGCGCAGGGGACTGTCGTAGCCGACAGGGGAATGCGCCCTTTTCA
>CAYTDX010000207.1:0-1314 GCA_964436655.1 uncultured Caldimicrobium sp. | reverse complement strand
ATCACAATAATTTCCAAAAAACCTAAAAGTTATTTCATTTTGAAAAAGGTTAAAGATAAGAGGGACTTCAAAAACTTAAATGATATTGAGGGGGAAAGAGTCTATTTTAATGAGCTCAATCCTGAAAAGTGGATATTGGTCTCTAATAAAGAGAAAGAGATTATCTCTATAATTGAGAACTCTTGCTACAAATTAAAAGATATTGCAGATATAAGAGTAGGACTTGCCACATTAGCTGATAAAGTTTATATCTTGGAAAATCCAGAAGAAGAAGGGAGATATTTCGTTCAGTATTTCAAAGGTCGGAAATTCTTGATAGAGAAAGAAATAACAAAAGAAATAATTAAAGTCAGCATAGTGAAGACAGAGGAGGATATTTTGAAAAACAAAAGAAAGATTATATTCCCATATAAAAAAGTTAATGGCAGATATGTTGTAATAAGTGAAGAAGAACTAAAAGAAAAATTTCCAAAAACTTATGAATACTTATTATTTTGTAAAGATATTCTCGTTAAAAGAGATAGAGGGAAAAAAGAATATGAAACTTGGTATGCTTATGGAAGAACACAAGGCATAAATACGACTTTTGGAAAGAAGATATTGACTCCTCCGATGGCTTTGAGACCTACATTTGTGGTATGCGAGAAAGAAGATGCTACTTTTTATAGTGGGTATGGAATTTTTCCAAAAGTAAAACCATTTACAGATTTAGATTTATTGAAAAAGATATTGAAATCAGAGATAATGGAAATATATATTTCTGCAACTGCTAAAAGTTATCGTGGGGGATGGAAGGCGTATTCAAAGACATTTATAGAAAACTTTGGCATACCAAAACTTTCAAATAGTGATGTAGAATTTCTAAAAGAAGAAAAAGACCAAAAAGCTATAAATGACTTTTTAAGAAAGATTTATTATGAACAAGCAAAAGCTTTACAACGGCTTTTATAATGCAATAAAAGAAAGTTATTTTAAGTATCTTCTATTCGGAGATAGAAGCGACGAAAAACTAAAACCATTACATGCATGGGTTGGTAATACTATAAAGATGTATATTCGTGATCTATATGATGTATTCTTTTTAAATGGTAAAGAAGTTCAAACAGAAGGTGCATACTATACGAAAATTATTGACGTTGCTATTGTTAAAAAAGGAGTGAAGGTTATTCCAAAACCATTAGGTCCTAAAAAGGTGTTTTATATCCCAAAAATAGAAATGGCTATTTCAATCAAATTTATCACTTCTAACTTTAAGCAGAATGCTAATAATTATTTTGAAAACCTTTTAGGAGAATGTGCAAATTTAAGAGCAAG
>CAYTDX010000206.1:0-1329 GCA_964436655.1 uncultured Caldimicrobium sp. | reverse complement strand
TAGGAACAACAACGCCAGCAGGAATTTTACATGTTGCTACAGGAACAACTAATGCCTTAGTGGTGGATTCCTCTGGCAACGTCGGCATCGGGACGACAAATCCAGGGCAAAAATTAACAGTTGTTGGAGGTTGGATTGAACCTGCAGCTGGTTATGGATTAAACTGGCCTGATAATCCATGGGGTGGAGGAGGAGATGATGCATACATTCAGTGGTATTCTGAAGGTGGAGAAGATACCCAGCTTAAAATTTATGTAGGAAACGATCCTGATGATGATTTACTACTTCAAAAATATGACCCCACCGTAGGTAATCAATACATTCAATTACTGGGAGGTAATATCCTGTTTGGGACTGCAAATGCTGAAAGAATGAGAATCGATTCTTCAGGCAACGTCGGCATCGGGACGACAAATCCCCAGGCAGGATTACATGTAGATAGACCAGAAAAACCTTCTGTTCCAGGGGGAGAGGGAGTTTATATTTCGGGAGGAACATCAGGCAATCCAAATATTGAAATCAGGGGCAATGGCAAATACGCATATATTGATTTTGCAAATAATAATACTTCAGATTTTGTTGCCAGATTGTTATTGTGGAACAGTTCTAGTAGTTTTAGCTTCGTGGGAGCGAATACATGGGCATTTGAAACTGGCAACGTCGGCATCGGGACGACGGGACCTGCGGCGAAATTAGATATAATAGGAAGTGAGGTAGTTGGATCAAGTGGCTCATTACCCAATGGTGTTGTTGGTGAATTACATGTGGGTAGGCAATTAGCTAGTGCTGGAACTGTGGGAGAGGTAACAAGAATTGCTTTGCAACCATACGGCCATACTGGTGGGCCATTTAAGATTGTAAATAGGGATGATGCATCTAATGCATATTTAGATTTGCGTTATGGCACAAGTAATTTAGTAACAATAATACCTAATGGCAACGTCGGCATCGGGACGACGGCACCATTAGATAAGCTACATATAGAAGGTAGTAGAAGTTATGTTCATGTTTCTGGAGATCAATATACTGCTAGTGGATGGGGCGAATATGTTTCTATAGGAGAAATAGCAAGAGGTGGTACTTACCCAACATATATTCCGGCAGGAAGTGTAGGTATGGAAGCTGTTTGGAGTAGCGATAGCATATTTGTAGGAATGGTAGATAGAGCTGGTACTAATGCAAAAGATGCAGTAATTGGTTGGGGTGATGATAGCGGCGATAGATTAATGATAAGATTTAATAACAATGATTTGGTAACTATTTTACCTTCTGGCAACGTCGGCATCGGGACGACAGCACCAAGTGAAAAATTAACAGTGATGGGAAATA
>CAYTDX010000205.1:0-1330 GCA_964436655.1 uncultured Caldimicrobium sp. | reverse complement strand
ATATGAATAGAGTATGGTATAATTTTTTTATTTTAAAATTAGTTAATTAAAATGAACAAAAAAATAATTTATGGATTAACAATTTTTTTATTAATATTTGTAATTAGTATTGGTTTCTTTTTGTCTTTAAAAAATAAATCAATCAAATATCAAAAAGGAGGTCCAATTGAAAATCAAAATCAATCAATCACAAAAGAAAATGATCGGGTTCAAACTCAAAGTCAAACAGAAGAAAAATTTTATACTATGACTCAAGTTGCTCAACATAATTCTAAAGAAAGTTGTTGGAGTGTTATTCGCGGTGAAGTGTATGATTTAACTCAGTGGATTGACAAACACCCAGGTGGTTCTGATAAAATTTTAGCTTTATGTGGTAAAGATGGTACTCAAGCATTTGAAAACAAACATGGAGGACAAGAAAAACCAGAAAAAGCATTAAAACAATTTAAAATTGGTAAATTAAAACAATAATGGAAGATTACGGCAAATTAATTTTAAGATTAGGTTTAGGTATTGTTTTTCTTTATTTTGGTATTAGCCAGTTAATTGCTCCTCAAAGATGGATTGATTTAATTCCTGAATTTAATTTTATTTATATGAATGATATTTTTAAGCAGAAGATGGTTTTGCTGAATGGTATTTTTGATTGTTTAATTGGCATTTTCTTTATTTTGGGATTATTTATCAAAATAGTTTCTCTTTTAGCCACTTTACATCTTATTTCAATTTTTCTTTTTTCTTTAGGTTTTACTCCTTCAGGTTTTCGTGATTTGGGTTTAGCTTTAGCTTCATCGTCTTTATTCTTTTTAGGAGTGGGTAAGTTTAAATTGAAGATTTTTAAAACTAAAGATTAAAATTTTTATTTAGATGTCTTAATTAACTGACCCTTGTCTATGTTTCTGACATCTTTAATTTCTAAGGAATAAAAATCCTAAATAACTCTATAAACTAAAATACAAAACAATAATATTCTCACATTCTGCAGAATGTTAGAATATTGTTTGGTATTAAAAATAGATGATTGAAAAAAAGGATTGAAACATAATGAATGAAAAATAAAAGTTAATGTGATGACTTATTTTTGAATTTTAATAATATGTATTAAATTAAAATTAATATGGTATAATAGGATAAATAAAGATGCAATTTTTTATTATTTTAAGGAAGGTATTTAGTTTTCTTTCTTTGATGAGTTTAGTGGTTTCGATTTTTCTTTTCTTTGGTGTGGGAGTAGAAATTTCTAAAACTCCAAGCAGCGGAACTGGTTTTATGGACTTAAGAGGGTTGGGTTATATTTTGCCACTTCTTTTTGTTGGTTTAAGTGTTGTCT
>CAYTDX010000204.1:0-1335 GCA_964436655.1 uncultured Caldimicrobium sp. | reverse complement strand
TATGAAAAACGGAAAAATTTATCTTGAAGAAAACAAACCCGAAAAACTTCTTTTGGAGGAAAATTTTGAAAAGATATTTTTTATTCGAGATAATCCACAATAAAATTCTTGACTTATTAAAATTTTTTTATTAAAATTAATCAATTAATTAATAAAATCTTACCATGCCAACTTCTAATTCAAAAACCAAATTTTATTTACCAATATTAATATTTTTTATACTTTTATTATTAATAATCTTTAATTTTACCTCTAAAACTTTTAAGAAAGAACCCGAAACCATCAAAATCGGCGCAATTTTACCATTGACTGGACCTGCAAGTTCTTTTGGCCAATATGTGAAGGAAGGTATAGATTTAGCTTTAGAAGAAATTAATAAAAAACCTAATTCAAGAAGGTTACAAGTTATCTTTGAAGATAGCAAAGGCAATCCTTCCGATGCGATAAGTGCGTATAATAAATTGGTAAACATTGAAAAAAGTTTCATAATAATCGCAGCTTTGAGTTCAGTAGCTTCTGCAATACAGCCACTAGCAACGAAAACACAGACAGTTCAAATCTATATAGATGTAGTAAAACCCGGAGTGGCGGATGGAAATTGGACATTTAGATTTTATCCCGAGGTTAATCAAACAGCAGGATTATTAGCTAAATTTGCGCTTTCCAAGGGATATAGGAAAGCCTTCATTTTAGCTATAAATGATGCTTATGGGGAAGCAAGCTTTTTTACGTTCAAGAGGATTATTGAAGAAGGTGGTGGAATAATTATAGGCAATGAGACTTATGATGTTAAACAATCTGATTTTCGCTCAATAGCAACAAAAATAAAAAATTATGAAAAAAGAATTGATGTAATATATCTAAATGGTTATGGTTCAGCATTTGCACAGTGTTTAAAACAAATAAGGGAAGCTGGAATTCAAACCCCAATAGTAGCTGATGTGGCACTCGGTTTACCGGAAAATCAATTATTAGCGGGAGATGCTGCTGAAGGAGTTTATTATGTGGATATCTCTATTCCAGATTTTTTTAGAGAGAAATTTAAAAATAAATATGGTAAAGACCCCTCTTCTGATGCTGCTTATTCTTATGATGTTTTAATGATTTTAAATTCAATAATTAATGATACTCAAAACAGCACTGTCAATGTTCATCTTATAAGGGATTACCTTAGAAATTTAAAAGATTATCAGGGGGTTACTGGTAAAATTACCATGACCCCAACCGGTGATGCAAAACTTAGTTTTTCAATATTTCAAATAAAAAATAAAAAACCACATCTTGAATATAGAGAATGAAAAAGAAAATCTGATTAATAATTGGTGCTGTGATAGG
>CAYTDX010000203.1:0-1339 GCA_964436655.1 uncultured Caldimicrobium sp. | reverse complement strand
CTTAGTAAAAAATACAACTTACCATTAATAAATCCAATAAATGAATCAGGAATATTTAATTTTGATGAGCCAGCTTTTATAAGTAGCAAGATAAACCACCTTTTCTTTAAAGATGCAGACCCTTATATAATTGAAGAGCTTGAGTCAAGAAACCTCATTCTTTATGCTAATTTAAAAGGATATGAACATGATTACCCTCATTGTTGGAGATGTAAAACTCCTTTGATTTATTATTCTACAAAAAACTGGGTAATAAAAGTTTCTAAAATTAAAGAAAAACTTTTAAGGGTTAATGAGAAAATAAATTGGCATCCTCCTGAAATAGGTAAGGGAAGGTTTTATGAATGGTTAAAAGAAGGGAAAGATTGGAATTTGTCTAGAACTAGAATGTGGGGAATTCCTTTGCCTATATGGAGATGTAATCTTTGTGGAGCTACTGAAGTTATTGGAAGCTTAAAAGAAATTGCAAGCCATTTTAAATCAAAAAATAAATATATATTTATGAGACATGGTGAAGCTATAAGCAATACTAAAAATTTATTATCATCATATCCAGAATTATTCTTTAATCCATTAACTCCTAAGGGAGAAAAAGAAGTTATAAAATCAGCAAATGAGTTAGTAAAAAGAAAAATAGATTTAATTGTTACTTCACCACTTTTAAGAGCTAAACAAACCGCAGAGATATTATCTAACATTTTAAATGTGCCAGTTATTGTAGATATGAGGTTGAGAGAAATAGATTTTGGAGTTTTAAATGGAAAATCTATAAAAGAATATGATAAACTCTTTGACTCACAATATGACCAATACTTTAAAGCTCCAGAAAATGGAGAGAGCTTAGATGATGTAAGAAAAAGAATGATATCTGCAATTTTAGAGCTTGAAAGCACTTATGAAGGAAAAACAATATTAATAATTTCTCATCAAGATCCTTTATGGGCTTTATTTGGTGAAATGCAGGGATTATCTAAAAAACAAACTGCAGAAAATGAAGAGTTTAATCTTAAACCAGGAGAGTTTAAAGAAATAGAACTTTTAATTCTACCAAGAGATGAAAATAACGAGATAAACCTACATAGGCCATATATAGATAAAATTAAATGGAATTGTAAATGTGGTGGAGTAAAAGAAAGAGTTGAAGATTTAGTAGATATTTGGTTTGATTCTGGTTCAGCTCCTTTTGCTTCATATCATTATCCATTTGAAAATAAAAAAGAAATAGATGAAGGAATATTATTCCCTGTAGATTTTATCGTTGAAGGATTAGACCAAACAAGAGGATGGTTTTATACTTTATTAGTTGTAGGTTATCTTATTAAAAAAATGGAAGCCTATA
>CAYTDX010000202.1:0-1347 GCA_964436655.1 uncultured Caldimicrobium sp. | reverse complement strand
AAAAAGGATTTCATCCCTTAGCTTATAGATATTTAGTTTTAACAGCTCATTACCGTTCAGAAATGAACTTTACTTGGCAAGGCATAATGTCAGCTCAAAAGACATATAACTTACTTTTAGAAACAATCTCTAGTTTCACTCTCTCTTTATTATTAAAAAAGACAAAAATTCTATTGCTACGTAGCACAGTAGCAAAAGTCCAAAATGATATTCTAAGGATTATTAATGACGATTTTGATACGCCTCGATTAATTGCTAAGCTGTGGGAAGTTTTAAGATCAGATGAAGATTTAGAGTATAAAAAAGTTTTTGTTTTAGAAGCTGATAAAATTTTAGGTTTAAAGTTAAAAGAATTTCTTCAAAAACAAAAATTACCAGCTGAAATTAAGAAGAAAATTTTGTTAAGAGAAAAATTAAGAAGAGAAGGGAAGTGGCAAGAAGCTGATAAAATTAGAGAAGAAGTATTGAAAGCTGGTTATAAAATTGAAGATACTAAACAAGGACCAATAATTAAAAAGGTCGTAAATTAAAAATTAAAATACAATGAATAAAAATTTACAAATCACTTTAGGGCTTTTGCGTCTTTCATTAGGTTGGATATTTCTTTGGGCTTTTTTGGATAAACTTTTTGGTTTAGGATTTTCTACTTGTCGCGATGCTCAAACAAAAGTCGTTAATTATTTTTGTAATCAGGCCTGGCTTTATGGTGGCTCACCAACTTTTGGTTTTTTGAAATTTGCAACTAAAGGACCATTTGCTTCTGTTTTTCAAGCAATGGCAGGTAATCCAATTGTTGATTGGTTATTTATGTTAGGTCTTTTAGGAGTTGGACTCGGGCTTTTGTTAGGAATTTTTATGAGACTTTCAACATTCTTCGGTGGTTTAATGCTTGTTTTAATGTATCTGGCTGGTTTTATCTTGCCAGAACACAATCCATTTTTAGATGAACATATAATTTATGCACTTTTAATGGCTTTACTTTGTTTTTCTGATTCGGGTAATTATTTAGGTTTGGGTAGTTGGTGGCAAAATACTAATTTAGTTCAAAAGTATAAAATATTAAAGTGAGTTTTAAGGAAAAAGTTTTAAAAGTTGTAAGAAAGATTCCGATTGGAGAATTCCTAACTTATAAACAAGTTGCTAAATTAGCCGGTAAAGAAAGAGCTTTTAGAGTTGTTGGAAATCTGATGATGAGAAATAAAGATAAAAATGTTCCTTGCCATCGAGTAATTAAAAGTGATTATACTGTTGGTGGATATATGGGAAGGGAAGATTTAGATTGGTTAAAGGCGGCTTTGCTTTTAAAAGAAGGAGCAATTGGAGTTATTCCAACTGATACAATTTATG
>CAYTDX010000201.1:0-1361 GCA_964436655.1 uncultured Caldimicrobium sp. | reverse complement strand
TTACGGAATAGGGCGTAAAGCCCACCAGCTTTTAGCGGTGGGATAAAAGCCCTTACTCCCTCACCCGCTTCGCGGGTACCCGGCTTTAGCGGCTTTAGACCAATACGGCTTACAATCACAGCGCACGTGTTGCCTTTCTTGTAAAAGTATAGTACACTTGTGCTATGGAACGGAAGGCGTATCAATTCCGACTTGCACCCACGAAGGGTCAACGGCGCCTGTTGGAACAGACGCTTGAAATCTGTCGGTGGGTGTACAACGAGACGTTGGCCTATCGCAAACAGGCATGGGAAGAACGTCAAGAACACGTCGGCCTGTACGATACGAATGCCCTCCTTCCCGTCTGGAAAAAACAACGCCCTGAACTGAAACAGGTCTATTCCCAAGTTCTGCAAGACGTACAGAACCGCGTGCATCTGGCGTTTGATGCCTTCTTTCGGCGCGTCAAGCGTGGCGAAAAAGCGGGGTATCCGCGATTCAAGGGACGCGGCTGGTACGATAGTTTCACCTTCAAGCAAGCAGGGTTTGGCTTCAAAGTGGATGGTCAATGGCTTGACCTGTCGAAGATCGGGCGCGTGCAGATGATCGCGCATCGCCCGATTGAGGGCACAATCACGACCCTCACGATCCGTCGCACCAGCACGGGCAAGTGGTTTGCCTGTTTTAGTGTTGAGGTCGAACCCAATCCGTTGCCGGAAACGCAACGCGCCGTTGGGATTGACGTTGGGTTGACGCACTTCGCGACGTTGTCCACCGGCGAACAGATCGCCAACCCGCGCTTCTTCCGCACGGATGAGAAGGCGCTTGCCAAAGCCCAACGCAAACTCTCTAAAGCTGAGAAGGGGACGTCCGAACACCGCAACCGGCGGAAGGTGGTGGCGCATATTCACGAACGGATAGCGAACCGCCGCAAGGATTTCGCGCACAAACTCAGCCGCCGTCTGGTGAATGAGTTTGGCATGATTGTCTTGGAAGACCTGAACATCGCACGGATGATCAAAAACCACGGCTTGGCAAAAAGTATTGCCGATGCCGCGTGGAGCCAGTTTGCGAACTATACGCGCTACAAGGCTGAAAGTGCCGGTAGAACGTATGTGCAGATCGATCCACGCGGTACATCGCAACGCTGTAGCCGGTGTCGCGCGGTGGTGAAAAAGGATTTGTCCGTGCGTGTGCATCAGTGTCCATATTGCGGACTGGAGATCGACCGCGATCTCAACGCCGCGCTGAATATATTGGCTGTGGGGCTACACAGCCTGGGTGAAAGTCCCTAGAAGCCCAACCCCTTTGAGGGTTGGGAGTAGTCACAGTTGCGCCTCGCACTATGGACGGGGGGGCTCATCATTATTTGTAGTCTGAGC
>CAYTDX010000200.1:0-1375 GCA_964436655.1 uncultured Caldimicrobium sp. | reverse complement strand
TTTGGCCGACCTCATGACCATCTACATGTATTCGAAGAAACCGTATCAGTCGAAGGTGGCTTTCGTCGGCGACGGAAACAACGTATGCGTCTCGCTTATGCAAGTTTGTGCCGCCGCGGGTGTAGACATAACCGTCGCCACCCCGCCTTCACACAGGCCGCCTGAGGAGGAGGTGAAGAAGGCTCTGAAAGTTGCTGAGGAGACGGGGGCTAGCGTCATCTTGACAGACGACCCGCGAGAAGCGGTCAGAAACGCCGACTTCGTCTACACAGATGTTTTTGTCTCGATGGGCCAGGAGGCGGAGCGGAACAGGAAACTAGCCGACTTCCTTCCAACCTACCAGGTCAACGCCTCTTTGATGTCGCATGCGAAACCAACCGCCAAATTCATGCACTGCATGCCCATGCACCTTGGCGAAGAAGTCACACCCGAAGTAGCCTATGGCCCGCAATCCGTGATATATGACCAAGCCGAGAACAGGATGCACACCGAGGCATCGCTTCGACTTTGTCGGAGAATCGGTGGGAACAGTAGCGATAAGCGACAAAACTCATGCTGCAGTGATATTCGTCTCCCCGAAAACAACCACGTTAGAGAAGGTGGCGGTTTACATATCCAAGGCCGGCGAGCCGACCGAGCCTCTACGCGCCCAGTTATTGGAGTACAGCGATGAAACAGGGTTCGGTTCAGAGCCCCTAGGTGAGGGAAGCTACGACCCCCTACTTCTCAAGACAGAGGGGTGGGCTGAGATAGTTTTCCGCTCCCCTGTGAAACTTAAGCGAGGCGCATCCTATGCTCTGAAGATTTTCAAAACAGTTGAGGAGCCAGGTGGATATAACTTGTTTCTAGGAGAAGGTGAGAAAGAAGAGCTGCGGTTCAAGGTGTTGGAGCAGGAGGAGTGGAGGGACGATGCTCGGCTGCCTCTATTCAAGCTGATTGAGAAGCCGGCGATTGCGTCTATATTCATTCTGCCCGCCTTGAAGGGCTACGTGTTTGTTGAGGCTACGTCTAAAGAGGTTATAGCCGATGCGCTGCAGAATGTTAGACATGTGAAGGCGAGGCCGCCGATGCCTGTAAAGCTGGAGACCATCGCCTCTCACTTGGTTGAGAAACCTTTGATTGAGGTGTTGGCGGCTGGGCAGATGGTTGAGATTGTCTCCGGCCCGTTGAAGGGTATCGTCGGCAAAGTCATCAGGGTCGAGAAGTCGAGGCGTGAGGTCACGCTTGAGCTTAAGGAGGCGGCTTTCCAGCTCCCCATATCCGTCTCAATAGACGCCGTCCGCCCCATAGACAAGACGTAAGTATAAGAGTAGCCAGTAGTGGGAAAGGTCTAGACATGGGTGAAAAAACCTTCCGCTTCCTCGTAGAAGGCGGC
>CAYTDX010000199.1:0-1396 GCA_964436655.1 uncultured Caldimicrobium sp. | reverse complement strand
GATAGGAATGGCACTGAGTTAGATAAAAAATCCATGTCTCCCAAATAATATTATACTGGATAATAATTTTGTCTCCAAAAAACTTAAGCATAAACTTCACACTCCTGGTCCATAATTTCAGTTATTTTCATTTTTCCAGTTTTGAGGTTTAATAGTTTTGAAATTAACTCATCCTGTTTCTTTTTAAGTTCAAGGTAATTTAAACCTTCGTATATCTTTCTCATTTTTTCTTTTACTTCTTCTGACACTTTTTTAGATTCCATTATTCTCTGGTAAGGCGTCATAGGTCTTGAAAACACCCTTTTTATTACCCGTCCTTTTTCATCTATTATTTTCTTTTTAAGTTTAAATGAGGGTATAAAGTAATTATCAATCAGATCAGCTATTTCATATATCTGGTTTATAAGATTAACCTCTAATTCTGTGTCATATCTGTAGTATCCTACAAGTTTTCTTACCTTATCCCCATTTTTTTGTTCTACATATGAGTTATCATTCTTCTTATAAGCCCTACTTCTTGAACAGGATATTGTATTTGTTTTTGACCTTTCATAAGCCATTTTAAGCAGTGATTTTTCATTATCAGGATGTAAGGCTAATACATTAAAGGGTATTTTATCTATTGCTTTATGTGTTATGTAGTTTATCGTCTGATAATCCTTACCCAGACCGGCATATCGTGATACAAATTGAGAATAAACATCAACAAAATTAACCGTTACTGCGTATAAACCAGATGAGGAATTATCTTTATGTTCTACTAAATCAAGTTCAAAATATCCAGGTCCTTCATTTGAAAACCTGCTAAAATGAGCATCTATTGCTACATATTTGTAAATATCACTGTTTCCTTTATAATACCGCCTCTTCTTATATTTTGGAAACTTTGAAATTAAATACTTACAGCTACCCTCATTTATGTTTATTACCCTTTCACATGCCTTACCATAGCCAGAAAACATATCCTCTATAATCTTCCTGTTCTGTCTGATAAACCAAATAAGTCTCTCCCCACATAAATAACCTGATAATTCCCATATCTGCCTTAAAATATCCTTCTCTAAACTACCATACTTAACAGGTCTTCCTCTTTTAGTTAAAGATTTTTCATATCTAAATTTACATGGCTTAATAAAACGATTAAAACGCTTTATTGCAGTCTTCCGTTTAACACCAGTAAGTTTAATGTATTCATCAATTATCCTCTTCTTAGTCTTTCTGTCAGCTTTGATGTATAAGTCTATCTGCCTTTTTATTAGTTCCATATCAAATGCCTTAATCATACAAACCTCCTTAAAAACAGGTTACATTTTTAAGGAGGTTTGGAGACATTATTTTTTATCTAACAATTATAATTTCGGAGACATTTTTATTTATCTAATGCGCCGCCTTTTTT
>CAYTDX010000198.1:0-1398 GCA_964436655.1 uncultured Caldimicrobium sp. | reverse complement strand
ATTACTTCGGATATTTTCGTGTGAAGTTTCAAACCAAGCTCTCTTAGATATTCCTGTGGTGATAAGGTTATATTTTTATTTTTCAAGAATTCGGACAACTTCCTGTAATAAAATTGCTCCCATTCTTTTTCGGTTTTTGGCGAACACTCCCTTATCCACTCAGAAACAGGACCAACGCTTTCCTTTTTATTTAAACCCCATCTGTTAGTTGCTATATTTAAAATCCATTCCTTAGCCATTTTTTACTTTATCAAGGATTTTTAAAAATTTTTCTTTGTATATAAAATAGTCATCTTGAACATTAGCAAAGCCCATACGAATCATTTCTTTGTTTATGAAAATTTTATTTTTTAAAAATACATATGCAGGGACATAATTTTCAGATGGCTTATATAAAGGATCAAACTTCAAGAAAACTTCCTTTCCTATTACAAAGTTTTTTAAATATTCAAGAGCCTGCGACTTCTTTTCGGGAAGAATTTTTATACCTAAAAATTTAACTATAAGTCCAGTATTTAGTTCTATTTTATCTTCGCTTAGTATACTTTTTACTTTATATAATTTTTCCCCCTTAAATTTTAAAAGCTTTGGTTCTAATATAGGATTAGCATCTTTTATATTTGGGATATAATCAACTTCATTTATTTTCGCTTCTTCTAATCTTTTTATAAACTCTATCTTCACATTATTAAATAATTGAAAATCCCCTCCTATTTTTTGCTTTATAATTGGTAAAAATGCCTCGTTTATCTCATATCCTATTGCATTTCTTTCCAAATTTAGAGCTACCTTTATCGTTGTTCCACTGCCTAAAAAGGGGTCAAGAACAGTATCCCCTACGAATGAGAACATCTTTATCAATCTTTTTGGTAGTTCTTCTGGAAACATTGCTTCATGCATTATCTGTTTTTCTCCACTAAATTTCCAATGTCCTGAAAAGTACTCTTTCCATTCTTCCTTACTCAACTTTGAAAGTTCCTTAATTTCCCTTGAAGGAGCAACTTTTTTCCCTGGCTTTTTGAAAATTAAAATAAATTCATAATCAATTTCAATCATTCCATTAGGAGGATAAGGGTAAGAACCCATAACATTAGCTCCACCTGTTGTATTCATGGTGGTCTTCTTTTGCCATATTATAGAACCCATATAATCAAATCCAATCTTCTCGCATTGTATTATAACTTCTGAATGAATGGGAGCTATCTTGTATTTCCCATAAACTATACTTCTTAAAAACTGATCTCCGATGTTTATACATAATCTTGAACCTGGTTTTAGCACTCTGTAACATTCTTTCCAAACCAAATACAAACTTTTGAGATATTCGTGTAAGCTTTGCCCATACCCAATTTGATTTTTAATGTGGTAATCCTTAATATGCCAGTATGGTGGTGATGT
>CAYTDX010000197.1:0-1410 GCA_964436655.1 uncultured Caldimicrobium sp. | reverse complement strand
AATTGATAGGGGTTTTAGCTAAGCATGGTAAGGTGGCAAAAATTACATAATCACCTAAACTTTTATAGAATAAAGTGGAATCTATACGCTTTTATGTTTTACCTCTATACTGTATTTTCAGCAATATCTATTTCTGGAATGACAATAATACTGAGCCTGTTTTTATTAATATATGCTTTTAATATCAAAAATAAACTAGATAAAACTCCTAAGGATTTTTCTGTAATATTAGTATTTTATCTGTGGAGAGCTATTACTCTAGCTTTTAACAACATTTACAGCAAAATAATTCCAAAGTTCTTTGGTGGTATATGGGAGTTTATATGTTATCCGGTCGTTTCAAGTTTTAGTGTGAGTAGGACAATTGTCAAGAATGTATTATTAATAGCAATTTGGATTAATATACTTGTCCTGATTTATGGAGTATTTCAAGAAGCTTTTCATTTCACTATAGCATATAAGACGCTATTTAATGGCGGTAGGTTTACAGGATTTCATTCTAACCCGCTTAGGTTTGCTGGGTATTATTCTAGCGTTTTGATAATAAGCCTTGTCTTTGGATTGTTTGTAAATAGGTTTTATCTATTGACATCAGCTATACTTGCGTTCGGTTTGTTTCTTAACGGGTCAAGAACATATTGGATAAGCGTTTTCATAGTAGTGATAATATTATACTTTATAAAATCTAGAAAAACTACCCTTTACATTTTATTTTTCACTATTTTTATAACTTCAACGACCTTTATCCTGTTTAAAGGCAGTCTTATCCCAAGGTCTACCTCCATAGGTAAAGATCTAGAGTTAAGGATGAACTTTTGGAAAGCGGGTATAGAAATATTCCTATCAAATCCTATAGTAGGCGTGGGTTATGGAGAGGTGGGGAAGTATCTCCAGCCTTATTTTGAAAAGGGATTGATAGACAACACATCCCATTGTCATAACACATACATAACTGTATTGGCAGAAAATGGACTTCTTGGATTAACTTTTCTTTTAGCGTTTTTTACATATTTCACATGGAAGTATTGGCAATACTATAAAACATACAACGATATAATATTAAAAGTTTTATCAATAAGTCTTTATGGTGTTTTTATAAACCTAATGATAGCAAGTCTTACGGAGCATATAATTAAAAACTTTGTGCTGTGGGGATTTGTTAGCTTTCTTATGGGTATAACAGAAGCTTACCGTAGAAGCATTACCTTACCACAAGCCGATGGGCCTTTCCCACAAGGTCGGTGAAGTTTTCTATAGACCTTTGACGCATATATTCTTCTATACCTTCAATGATCTTTAAAGGGGCATAAGGGTCAAAGAAGTTGGCTGTACCTACCTGTATACAAACAGCTCCGGCAAGGATGTGTTGCAAAGCAGAATCCGTATCGTATATTCCTCCCACGCCTATTA
>CAYTDX010000196.1:0-1413 GCA_964436655.1 uncultured Caldimicrobium sp. | reverse complement strand
GCATCTGGAATGACTTCAACGACTTCAAGATTTCTCACCGTAACCTGCTCATCTCCCATATGACCAGCCATTCTTTGTCCCTTGAATGTATGGGATGGGAAAGAGCTTGAACCAACCGAACCCGGAGCTCTGTGCCTATCGCTCTGACCGTGCGTTTTCGGACCACCACCAAATCCATGTCTCTTCACAACACCCTGAAATCCCTTACCCTTTGATCTACCTGTCACTTTCACAAGGTCTCCAACAGAAAAAATATGCTCAACCCTTATTTCATCACCCGGTTTATATTTAGTTATGTCAAAACCTTTAAACTCTTTCAGAACCCTCAAAAATGGAACATTTGCTTTTTTAAAATGCCCTTGAAGTGGTTTAGGTGTTCGCTTTTCTTTTCTCAATCCAAAACCAAGCTGAAGCGCTTCGTAACCATCTTTTTCTTTTGTCTTAACCTGAACAACATAACATGGACCAACCTCAAGGACGGTGCAAGGTATCGCAACACCATCTTCTGAAAAAATTGTAGTCATTCCGAGTTTTTTACCTATCAATCCAACCATACCAGAATTTAAGTTTAAATTTTTTATGTCTTAATCTCTACTTCAACACCCGCAGGTAAATCAATTTTAGTCAAAACATCCATCGTCTTGGCATTCCAGTTCAAAATATCAATCAATCTCTTGTGAGTTCTTAGCTCAAATTGCTCGCGCGATTTCTTATCAACATGCGGAGATCTTAAAACAGTGAAAACCGAGCGCTTTGTCGGCAGGGGTATTGGTCCTGAGACAATAGCGCCCGTTTGCTTAACAGCTCTTACAATTCTATCAGCGGACTTGTCAATTAAGCGATGATCGTATGATTTTAATTTGATCCTTATTCTTCTTTGTTGTGCCATTTTAAAGAAGACCTATTTTATTCAAGTATTTTGGTCACTACTCCCGCACCAACTGTTTTACCACCTTCACGGATAGCAAATCTTAAACCTTCTTCCATCGCAACAGGTGCAATCAATTCAATCGTCAATCTGACATTATCACCGGGCATGACCATCTCATAACCTTCGGGCAAGCCAATTATCGTCCCTGTAACATCGGTCGTTCTGAAATAAAACTGTGGTCTATAACCTTTGTAGAACGGGGTATGACGCCCACCTTCTTCCTTTGAAAGAATATAAACTTCAGCCTCAAATTTTGTATGCGGAGTAATTGTCCCGGGGGCTGCTATAACCATACCACGCTCAAGCTCATCTTTTTCAATGCCGCGGAGAAGCAACCCAACATTATCACCAGCGATTGCCTCGTCAAGCTCTTTACGAAACATTTCAATACCTGTGACAACTGTCCTCTTATGCTGACCGAGACCAACGATTTCAACTTCATCTCCAAGTTTTACACGACCTCTCTCAACGCGACCTGTTCC
>CAYTDX010000195.1:0-1426 GCA_964436655.1 uncultured Caldimicrobium sp. | reverse complement strand
GTTTGTAATTCTCTCATACTCAGCATACCTTGTCATAATATTGGCATCATACCCTCAAGTGAGCTACCCCGCCTTAAAAGATGGGGCTTCCTGCTTCATAGACTCTGAGGTCTCCACAGGCGTAACTTCCCCATGCTCCATGGGTAGTATTACATTTATACCCATATTTTGTAGTATATCAATACCTCTTTTCTTTACTATATAGGAAGAGTTTTGATCCCTATCTATGGTTATGTTACAGTAAGAACAGTGATGTATTCTATCATCTAGGGTCTTAGGTACTATGCTACCACACTTGTAGCATTCTTGAGTAGTGTTTCTAGGATCAACTAGCACTAGTAGTTTTGCTTTATACTTAAGAAGGTTTATGAAGATAGTAAAGGATAATTCTTGTATATGTTTGTGTAAGGTCCTATTCTTTCTGTTAGTGTTAAGAGGGTTGTTCTCTAGCATCTTTCTGGTATTTAGATCTTCTACTGCTATCACATCATATCTATTAGTATAGTATCTAGAGAGCTTGTGCAAGAAGTCTCTTCTTCTATTTGCTATCCTTTCTTGGATTCTCTGATACCATCTCTTTGCCTTCTTGTAGTTATTTGATCCTTCATTTCTTCTAGATATCTTCCTTTGTATCAACTCTAGTCTTCTTATTGCTCTTCTCTTCTCTTTTAGTCTATCTACTCTGTTATTATCGCTATCCACTATGAAGCTCTTTACTCCTAGGTCTATACCTACTATCCTTCTGGGATCAACGAACTTGATATTGAACTCAGGATATACTTTCTCTATAGCAAAGATAGCATACCACTTGTTGTTATTACTCCTCTTTATAGTTACTTGCTTTATATTACCTATAAGAGGTCTATGTAACTTTATTCTGATATAGCCTATCTTTGATAACCAGAGATAATATTTGTAATCCTTGTTAGTAATTACCTTAAATCCAGATTGGTTGTAAGTGAATGAATAGTATTCTCCTTTCTCCTTTAGTCTAGGTTTGCTAACCTTCTGACCTTCCCTCTTCAATACCTTTAACGCTTTATATATGCTAGAAACTTGCTTACTAACCATTTGGAGCATCTTAGAATGGTAATTCCTTAATTCAGGATATATCTGCTTTAACTCTGTGATAAGTAGGTTCATCTCATACTCGTTAGTATACCCTTGTTCTATGAAATGGTTATAGAGAAATCTACATGCTTCTAGGTTAGATTCTAACTTTTGCTCAATTGTCTTATTTGGATATAGTCTATACTTGTAGTTTGATACTTGCATCATTATTATTTATCCCTTCTATGTATATTTAAAGATATTTATGTTGATGCTACTACTATTCATCCCCACCTTAAAAGGTGAGGTTTTCGTTCTTTTATAAAACCTTTTAAACCATGAACCTAGTTAATAATAACAATGAACACGCTACAAT
>CAYTDX010000194.1:0-1433 GCA_964436655.1 uncultured Caldimicrobium sp. | reverse complement strand
GTTTCAATTCCTTATAGGTAGGCTCGCAACAATTGAAGGTGATCGATAAGCGCATACTTTCAATCAGTTTCAATTCCTTATAGGTAGGCTCGCAACGAATAATATCCAGCTTTAACCTTCTTTCTGCAGCTAGTTTCAATTCCTTATAGGTAGGCTCGCAACTTTCAACAAGAAGGTCGTGCTGTGAAAAAAGAAAGTAGTTTCAATTCCTTATAGGTAGGCTCGCAACTGGCAAAGGTAACTTTGCCCCTTTTATCACAAACAGGTTTCAATTCCTTATAGGTAGGCTCGCAACTTTTGATACAACGCCGTAATTTCATCCTCAACAACTCGGTTTCAATTCCTTATAGGTAGGCTCGCAACCAGAGAAAAGAGTTCAAACATTGTATGAGTTGTTAAAAGTTTCAATTCCTTATAGGTAGGCTCGCAACGGAATATATACCCTGTGGTATTTGTGTTCCTGGCAGGTTTCAATTCCTTATAGGTAGGCTCGCAACAGAAATGGAATTGATGGGATATAGCCCTCATAGAGAGTTTCAATTCCTTATAGGTAGGCTCGCAACTGAGTATATTCTGTATCCCTTCCGTTTCATTCCCTAGTTTCAATTCCTTATAGGTAGGCTCGCAACCATACCCATTTTTTTGACCAAAGCCTTGGAATAATATCGTTTCAATTCCTTATAGGTAGGCTCGCAACAGAAGCACATTTTCATCTGTTGCAAGAAAATTTTTTCGTTTCAATTCCTTATAGGTAGGCTCGCAACAATTTTCTATTGAAACCATCTCTTGACATTTGCGAAAGTTTCAATTCCTTATAGGTAGGCTCGCAACCCTGCTCAGAGAGAACTTGAGGAGTTTTACAAAAACTGTTTCAATTCCTTATAGGTAGGCTCGCAACGAAATACGCAACCCCGTCAGGGCTTCAATCATGTCTAGTTTCAATTCCTTATAGGTAGGCTCGCAACATCATTGCTCACAACTACTTTATTCCCCTGTCTGAAAGTTTCAATTCCTTATAGGTAGGCTCGCAACTTTTATGAGAAATCTTTTTAACGACAGGGACAAACTGTTTCAATTCCTTATAGGTAGGCTCGCAACCTGAAAAACATCCATCTTCATCCACATGAACCTTTCCAAGTTTCAATTCCTTATAGGTAGGCTCGCAACTGCTCCTCAGGAGACAATTGTAGTAGACACAAGCAAGTTTCAATTCCTTATAGGTAGGCTCGCAACGACTTCAAAACCTGGATCTATTGGTCGGTATAGCAGGTTTCAATTCCTTATAGGTAGGCTCGCAACGTAATTGTTCAGTAAAATCCAGGTGGAAATAATAGAGGTTTCAATTCCTTATAGGTAGGCTCGCAACTTCAGTTTGACAGTGAGCTGTGTAGAAGGCATCTATGTTTCAATTCCTTATAGGTAGGCTCGCAACA
>CAYTDX010000193.1:0-1447 GCA_964436655.1 uncultured Caldimicrobium sp. | reverse complement strand
CTCCTGGCCCTGGGGGACGTGATCCTGGCGGTGAACGGCACCCCCGTGAAGGACAAGGTGGACGTGGTGCGCCGCATCGCCCGCTACCGCCCCGGGGACCGGGTGCGCCTCACCCTCTGGCGGGAGGGGCGAAGGCTGGAGGTCACCCTCACCCTCATGGCCCGGCCCAGGAGGTAGCCGTGTACGTCGCCATTGAAGGCCCCATCGGCGTGGGCAAGACCACCCTGGCCCGCCTCCTCTCCCAGGCCCTGGGGGCGGAGCCCCTTTTGGAGGTGGTGGAGGAAAACCCCTTCCTGCCCCTCTTCTACCAGGACAGGAAGCGCTACGCCTTTAAAGCGCAGGTCTTCTTCCTCCTCTCCCGCTACCGGCAGCTTTCCCGCCTGAGGGAAAGGCCCCTCTTCGGCGGGGTGGTGGCGGACTACCTCTTTGACAAGGACGCCATCTTCGCGAGCCTCACCCTCGAGGGCCCCGAGTGGGACCTCTACCTGGAGCTCTACCGGGAGCTTTCCCCAAGGCTTCCCCCGCCCGACCTCACCCTCTACCTGAGGGCCCCGGTGCCCGTGCTCCTGGAGCGCATCGCCAAGCGGGGAAGGCCCTTTGAGAAGGGGATGGACCCCGGCTACCTGGAGGCCTTATCCGAGGCCTACGAGCGCCACTTCGCCCGCTACCCCCACCCCCTCTTGGTCCTCGAGGCGGACAAGCTGGACTTTAGCCCCACGGGCCCCCACCGGGAGGAGGTGGTGGCCCGGGTGCGGGCCCATCTCGCCAAGACGCAGGAGGCCTGATGTACGTGGCCATCGCCGGGAACATCGGAAGCGGCAAAAGCACCCTCACGGCCCTCCTCGCCGAGGCCTTCGGCCTCAAGCCCATCTACGAGGCGGCGAGCGAGAACCCCTACCTGGAGGACTTCTACCGGGACATGCGGGCCTATGCCTTCCCCTCCCAAGTCTTCTTCCTGGCCCGGCGGGTGCGCCAGCACCTCCTGGAGGTGAACGGAAAGGCCCCCGTGGTCCAGGACCGCACCCTTTACGAGGACGCCCTGGTCTTCGCCCAACACCTCTACCGGGAAGGCCTCCTCTCCCCCCGGGACTGGCGGACCTACCTGGAGCTATTCCACAGCGTGGCCCCCGCCCTGCGCAAGCCCGACCTCCTTATCTACCTGAGGGCGGGCCTCCCCACCCTAAGAAAGCGCATCGCCAAGCGGGGCCGCCCCTTTGAGCAGAACCTCCCCGACCGCTACCTCCTGGGCCTGAACGCGCTTTACGAGGAGCTCATGGCGGGCTGGAACCTCTCCCCCGTCCACGTGGTGGAGGCCGACCAAGTGGACTTCGTGGAACGGGCGGAGGACCGCGAGGCCCTCCTGGCCGCCCTAAAGCCCCTCCTCAGGCCATGACCCTGGACGCCCTCTTCGCCCCCTACGGCCTCAAGGCCCCCCCCATCCCCGTGC
>CAYTDX010000192.1:0-1451 GCA_964436655.1 uncultured Caldimicrobium sp. | reverse complement strand
AGGGCCCGGGCCAGGGCCACCCGCTGCTGCTGCCCCCCGGAGAGCTCCTTGGGGTAGCGGCCCTCCAGGCCCTGGAGGTGGACCATCTCCAAAAGCTCCAGGGCCCGGCGGCGCACCCTTTCCTCGGGAAGCCGCCTTAAGCGCATGGGAAAGGCCACGTTGCCGAACACGGTCATGTTGGGAAAGAGGGCGTAGCTCTGGAAGACCATCCCGATGGGCCGCCTCTCGGGGGGCAGGTGGGTCACCCGCTCCCCGGCGAGGAGGACCTCTCCCCCATCGGGGCGCTCAAAGCCCGCCACCAGGCGCAGGGTCGTGGTCTTGCCGCACCCCGAGGGGCCGAGGAGGCTGAAAAACTCCCCTTCCCTCACCTCGAGGCTCACCCCGTCCACCGCCAGGGTACGGCCATAGCGTTTGGTCACTGCGCGAAGCTCCACCACGGCTAAGCTTTCACCCCCTTTGTCAGGCGCGCGTCAAACGGCGGTAGTAGAGGGCCACCAGGGCCAGGGTGAAGAGGAGGAGCAGAAAGCCCATGGCGCTGGCCCCGGAGAGGTCCAGCCCCAGGAAGGCCTTGCGGTAGATGTAGTAGCTCACGAGGTCGGTGGCCGTCCCGGGGCCTCCCCGGGTGAGGACGTAGACCAGGTCGTAGGTCCGCACCTCGGCCACCGTCTGGAGGATGAGGAGCACCCCCAAAACGGGAAGGAGAAGGGGAAAGGTGACCCGCCAGAAGGCCTGCCAAGGGGTGGCCCCGTCCACCAGGGCGGCCTCTAAAGGCTCCCGGGGAAGGCTCCTCAGGCCCGCCAGGAGGACCAGGGCGGCGAAGGAGACCTGCTGCCAAACGTCCACGAGCCCCAAGGTTAGGAGGGCGTAGCGGGCATCCCCCAGGAAGTCCCTCCCCCCGAAGAGGTAGGCGAGGATGCCGAGCTCTGGGTGGAGGATCATCTTCCAGATGAGCCCCACCCCCACGGGGGCGATGAGCATGGGGAGGCTCACGGCGAAGTAGTGGAACCCCTTGAGGGGCAGGTTCTGGTGCAGGAGGACCGCAAGGAGGAGGCCCAGGGCCAGGGTGAGCCCCACGGTGAAGGCCACGTAAAGGGCGGTGAGGCCGAGGGCGTGGAGGAAGTAGGGGTCGGCGAAGGCCTCCCGGTAACGCCCCAGGCCCACGAAGTCCGCCTGCCGCTTCAAGAAGGTGTAGTCGGTGAAGGAGAGGCGGAGGGCGTAAAGGAGGGGGAGGAGCGCCACCCCGGCCAGGGCAAGGAGCCCCGGCGCGGCCAGGAGGAACCCCACCCCCCTCGCCCTCACCGCAGAAGCCCCGCCTTCTTGAGGAGGCCCTCGAGGCCCTTGGCGGCGTCCTGCAGGGCCTGCTTCACCGCCTTCTGCCCCGCGGCCGCCAGGCTGATCTCCCGGCCCACCACGTCCTCCATCTCCGCGGTGTAGGCGAAGATGGGCACCTT
>CAYTDX010000191.1:0-1478 GCA_964436655.1 uncultured Caldimicrobium sp. | reverse complement strand
CGGTGGAAAACCCAGCCGAACCATCTCCACCGCCTGCCTCGGAGAAGCCCATACATGTTCCGCGTCTCGAGACAATCTCCGTCATCGACAACGACTACAGAATAGAGGGCGACATAGCTGAGTTCAGAAGCTACTTTCTCAGCAGATATCATCTCATTAAACGCATCCTCTCAAAACGTCGCCTCGAGTTCACACCGGTTTCAGAGGTTCCCGCCATCCGCGACGGCGGAGAGACGGTTGTGGCTGTGATGATTCTTTCAAAGAAGGAGGGGCCCGGCAACATCAAGATAACTTGTGACGACCCCTCAGGACAGCTGGAGGTCGTCGCCTCGAAAAGAAACCAGCAACTCTACAAACAAGCCCTTGAGCTTTTGACCGACACCGTTGTGGCGATGAGAATAAAACGTGTAGGCGGAATAAACATTCTCACCGAAATAATCCATCCCGACATCGATGAACAACAGTTCAGGAGAACACCGCAGACCGAGGAAGCCTACATATGCCTTATCTCAGACATACACGTAGGGAGCAAGCATTTTAGGAGAGACTATTTCGAGAGTTTCCTCGATTGGCTTAACCGTGGTAGAGATGGTGTTGTCAAACGCTTAACACATCTAGTCATAGGCGGCGACCTAGTCGAAGGTGTCGGCATTTATCCAGGTCAAGAGAAAGACTTGATGTACAGAAATGTTGAGGAACAGCTACGGGAGGCGGGCAAACTCCTCGCAGAAATACCTCCGAACATCGAGATAGTCTTCATACCTGGCAATCATGAGCCTGTCAGAAAAGCTCTTCCACAGCCCCCTCTCCAGGACCGTTATAGAAAATTGCTGGACGAGTATAGGAGGATGATTCATTTATCCAACCCCGCGGAGCTTGTTTTCGACGGCAGACGGGTAACCGTCTACCACGGCCAGGGACTCGACGACATCATACAATCTCTTCCAACCACATCATACAGCACTCTTCCCGAAAACGCAGCCGAAGTGGTGACCGCCTTACTCAGGTACAGGCATCTCGCACCCATCTACGGAGGCAGCGTACAGCTCCTTCCATCGAAGGAGGATAGGCTGGTGATTGTTGAGCAGCCTCATCTCCTCCAGACAGGACACATACATGTTTTGGTCAACACATCATACAGGGGAGTAAAGCTTGTGAACGCCGCTGCGTGGCAGGACCAGACCGATTTTCAGAGGTCGCTTGGGCTTGAGCCTGACGTTGGATATGCAGCGGTTCTAAACCTCGCATCCATGAATGTGGAGATGAAGCCTTTCGCATCTTAAACAGGCTTCGCCAACGCCTTCCAAAACAATAGACCTTTCGTAAAACCTGTAACTTTGTACCCCGTTTCTTCGAGGATGGATAAAACATGGCTTGGGCTTGTCCCATGCCCCAGGAGACGTGAGCCTATGGGGTCAAGAATGTAGACCAACCCGTCGTCCACAAGCTTGCTACGCAGCGTCTCGAGAGATTTTCTG
>CAYTDX010000190.1:591-1487 GCA_964436655.1 uncultured Caldimicrobium sp. | reverse complement strand
TCTGTTTTGATGAAGTCCGGTATCCTCATAGAGTTTTTGGCCTCTACGAGGAATTGCCAGTCTTTGAGGTCGAATCTCATTATTAGCTGCCATTCGTAGTAGTCCTCGGTGTATTTTCGTGCTCCTAGGGATATTGTTCCATGGCCTTCGAAGAGTTTGGCAACTGTTTTTGCGAAGCCTTCGTATGGTGTGTTCAGTATCATTTCGACCATTGTCCTGCCCTTCACCCGTACTGCAGCGTCTCCTTGCGCCAATGCAGCGGCCATAGCCATCTGTATCGTGTCCCTCGCCGGCTTCCTAGGTCCTCTGAGCGTTGCCCTGCGCACGGCCTCGGCCTGGTTTCGAAGCTTTACCCCTGCCTCTACCAGCCTGTTCCTCAGCGTCTCCTCGTCTATCTGATGCTCCGGCCCAAGCAGCCTGTTTATTGCTTCAGATACTTGTCTGTAGCTGTAGCCAGCCTCGTAGAGTATGGCGGCTGCCCCCAGGTATGGCGGCGGATAGATGGCTCGTTTTCTACCAGTCTTCTTCGGCGGCGGTAGCCTTGCTCTTAGCTCGGCGTCTCTTTCCTCGACTTGTTGAAGGTCTTTCTCCAGCATCTCCATTAGCTTCGCAAACGCGTCTTTCCCACCGTCTTCGCCACCCACCAAACCTTTCTCCATTTTTCTCCCATCACCTCCGGGGACCTATGGCCCCCCATTGAACTGAGGGGGGCTCCGCTTTGCGGCGGAATGTCTCCGGAGAGTGGGGCGGAGAGGTTTGGCGGGGCCCGGACAGCCTATACATGTCCGTGGCCATGCACAGGCTCCCCGGGGTTATCTGTGTGGCCCAGGCGGATGCTACAGGCAGCCACGGCTGCACGGGGCCACCTTGCCCAGCCAGCTCCCCACCGTACACCC
>CAYTDX010000190.1:0-581 GCA_964436655.1 uncultured Caldimicrobium sp. | reverse complement strand
GCGGCGGGTCCCTGTTGAAAGGGAAAGATGGTGGGTGGTTTTCAAGCTGGCTGGACTGGTTCTCCTCAAGCATTGTACGGAGGCCTTTTCCTCGTTTGCCCCCGCCCCTATCCACTCTTCATAGTCTTCCAGCCTTTCCTCACATCTCTCATCCACCTCTCTATTGATCTTCAAGACAGCTCAGTCTCTGCCGAAGTCTCTCCCTAAGTGCAATGGCAGCTTCGACAGCAGCCATCTTAATTTTCTTACCCCTTTCAGTCAAGAATAGTCGGCCATCTCTCTCCTCTATTAGACGCAGCCCTATTAGACGCTTCATCGCCCTTCTCGTCAGCTTAATTTTCTTTCCTTTATCCCCTATACCATACAATGTTTTCACATCACTCCACCTGATGAAGTCGAGATGATCCTTTAAGCGCGGGTTGTTCCGTAGAATTTTTATGAGCTGCTTAGCTAATCGCAGGTCGTACACTCCCGCGTTTATTAGGTTCTTGACCCTGAGTTCTTGAGGAATTCTTTTCTCTTTTACTGGCTTAGCAGCCTGCTGAGCCCGAGTTAAATCTTCTCTCGAAGCTCTGCGACCC
>CAYTDX010000189.1:0-1511 GCA_964436655.1 uncultured Caldimicrobium sp. | reverse complement strand
CCATTGCACCGCCCCGCCCTTGCGCCTTACCCTCACCGCTTCCGCCTTGATATCCGAAACCCGAAGCCCGAGAACCTCGCTAGCCCTAAGCCCCGTGTCCCAAAGCACCATGACCAGGGCCTTGTCCCTTAGCGGGTTCTTCCCCATTTCCGCCGCCGCAAGTAGTTTCTTCACTTCCCATTCCCGCACCACGGGAAGGTCCACTTCGGGCACCTTCGGCGGCTTTATCTTCCGCGTGGGGTCATGTTCAAGCCCGCCTTCCCTCACCGCCCACCGGACAAAGGCCCGCACCGCCCGCCACCGGGCCGCCACGCCGCCGGGGCTAAGGCCGTCTTCAAAGGACTTCACCAGGAAGGCCCGAAGGTCTTCCGCCGTAAGCTCTGCCATAGGTTTATCGCCCACCGCCTTCGCCATGGCCTTCACCGCGTCCTGGTAGTAGCCAATCGTGTTCGGGGAAAGCCCCCTAGCCCTGCAGTCCAAAAGCCATCCTTCCGCCCAAGCCGTGATTGTGCCCCACATACTTCGCCCCCACGACTACCGCTTACGACCTTCTATGCCCTGACGATTTGCCCTTTTCACGACTTTTTGGGGCGGGGGCGGCCAATGCTTACCGAAGTGGAAGAAACGCATAAGAAAGCCCCGCCCTTGTGGCGGGGCCTCCTGGTGGCGGCGGTGGGACTTGAACCCACGACACCACGATTATGAGTCGTGTGCTCTGACCACCTGAGCTACGCCGCCAGGCGCCAGGCACTCCCCATCTTAGGGGAGGGTTCCCAAGCGGTCAAGGCTCAAAGCCAATGTGGTCCATGAAGTCGGGGAGGGTTTCTTCGGCGAATAGCTCCAAGAAGGCCACCACCGCCCCCAGGCTCACCCCTCCCGTGAGGTCCAGGTCGGACTCCACCCACACGGTCCCATCCTCACCCAAAAACGCCCGGCTAAAGCGGCGGTCCCGGTTCCAGGCGTTGATCGCCTCGAGGTCCGGTACCTCGTCCAAGGTGAAGCCGGCGCTTAGGGTCAGGACCCCGCACCGCTCCTCCTGGCAGTAGTCCAGGGAAAGCCAGACCTTGGTCAAGCCCGCCATCTCCAGACGGAACTCCCGGGCCTCCGTCTTCTCGTAGGCAAGGTCCGCCCGCTTGAGGATCCCTTCCACCTCGGCTGGGGTGAGGCCCTTGACCACGCCCTGGGCCAAGGCGAGGCCTAGCACCGCCAACACCGCAAGAAGCGCCCGCACAGGAACCCCCTTTCCGTCCCGAGGGACTGGCCCATTCTACACGATGCCCTTCTCCCGGAGAAGCCTTCCCTTCTGGAAGCGCTCCAGGCGAAAGGGGCTTATGTCCAGGCTTCGGGCCTGCCCCAGGGCCACCTCCTCCGCCATGAGGCGGCCCACCATGGCCGCCTGCTGCACCCCGTGCCCCGAGAAGCCCGCGGCCACCAGGAGCCCCTCCTCCACGAAGCCGAGGATGGGGTTGTGGTCCGGGGTCACCTCGTAGTAGCCCCACCAGCTGGCCTTC
>CAYTDX010000188.1:0-1536 GCA_964436655.1 uncultured Caldimicrobium sp. | reverse complement strand
ACTCATCCGAATTTCGCACTGATTTATGTCCACCTCAAAGAGATCGTGAAGAATACCTTGCAGATATTATCCAGTTCCTTGGAGCGGTAGAAGCATAGAAATGGCAAAGGATAGGGATTCGGGAGCCTTATGGGGTGAGGCGTTTTTGCCAATGGGTTTGGCAAATTAACAAAACAAACTTTTCAGTCTTAGAATTATCATACCTATGATATGGATACTTTTAAATGGCGCGAATAGCTCGGTTGATGTGAGGGGTCCTTTTAAGGATCCCTTCGTAAAAAAGGAAACGGGGCAAACGGAAGTGCAACCTTTGGCAACGGGTGGTCCCGACGCTTACGGCTATATATGGGATGACGGCGTGGCCTACGAATGGCTGAATGGAACAAGCGTTATATCGGGCTCCGCTTGTGATGATTGCGTATTCACCGTTTCTTTGCCATTTGCGGTAACCTTTTACGGAAGCACATATACCAGCATAACCGTATCAACAAACGGTTGGGTGAGCTTTAATTCTTATCCGTCCTCATACCTTTCAAACACATCTATACCGAGTTCTACGGATCCAAACAATTTATTGGCGGTTTTGTGGGATGATTTGGTCGTCCAAGACGGTATATATATAGCAACATACGGTTCATCTCCTAACAGAAAGTTCGTAATTGAGTGGAGGAATGTTAGGAGGTTTGCGGGAAGTGGGAATGCCGTGTTTGAAATAATAATCTACGAGCAGATGTCAGCAGGGGAAAACATTATAAGGTTTTCGTATAACAACAATGTAATATCACCTTTGGATGCCAGCATAGGTATAGAGAATTCAACGGGTACAATAGGTCTTGGTTATACGGGTAGCAGGGTAACCGGCACATCCCCTAACATAACGGCTTTTAACCCGAATTGGACGGTTGAATGGAGAAAGGATCCCACGGGAAGTTGCATAGCATCGGGAGGACCAGACGGTTTTGGATACAGATGGCAGTGTGTTTCCTACTCATGGATAAACGGTACAAACCTTTTAACAGGTTCTCCGGGTGCAGATGATGTCACTTGGACAATAACCCTACCCTTTGCCTTTGACTTTTACGGAAGTTCTTATACAACAATTACGGTTTCGTCAAACGGTTGGATAGGTATGGGAACGGGATACCCATCATCTTACTTTTCAAACTCATCTATTCCCAACACTTCTGCTCCAAACAACATAATAGCCGTAATGTGGGATGACCTTGTAATAAGTCCTTCGGGAGGGATATATTACTATAACGGTGGGAGTTATTTTGTTATAGAGTGGAGATATGTTGGAAGATATGGTGCGAGCACATATCCGGGGAGATTTGAAATAATCTTATACAATTCCGGTGCTCCCGGTGCGGATTCGTTTAAGATGGTTTACCAAAGCGCACAGCTCGGGTTGAGCTGGGCGGACTACGGGGCCGATGCAACCATAGGCATAGAGAACTCAACGGGAACCGTTGGATTACAATATTCCTATAACACCGCAAGCATAGGGAACAACAAAGCCACAAAATGGTGGAAGGA
>CAYTDX010000187.1:0-1599 GCA_964436655.1 uncultured Caldimicrobium sp. | reverse complement strand
GGAATTCCACAGGAAACTCCATAATGCGAAAATCATCATCATCATACTCAATATGAAAGATCCTGTCCTCAACTCTGTCCAGTATCTCCTCTATGACGCTTGAATCAGCCTCTATATACTCATATAGAAGAATGTCATGTTTTTCCAGCTCATCTATTATCTCCTGAATGGTTTTCCCTTTCAGCTCTATCCCCTCTTCCTCTTCAATCTCTCTCTTTACCTCTTTAAGCCATGCCAGAGCATACTCTTCTACCCCTATTTGCTTTGAGTTAAGCAGAAAATCATAAATGTCAGATACAACCCAGTCAGTAACGATTTTGATCACCATCTTCATACCTCCTTTACAAACTCTTCTACTCTTTTGTTTATCACCCTTATAAAGCCATTTGCATGCCTGAAGACCACCTCTTCCTTTTCCACAAGCCTGTCAGCAAGCTCTATGGCTCTGTCTTTGTGAGCTTTGCCGGTATTGACTATAATAGAAGTGTGTTCTCTGTTCATTGAGTTTCTCTCAATTATCATATCCGCCTGCGTCTGAGAGAAAAAGTCAGAGTGATACGGTGCTAAGCTCTCATAAGATATAGCCACCTTAAAGCCTTCTATGTCTTTCCATACCACATCAGAGACTTTCCTTTCATACTCTTCTCTCTGTCTTCTTAGCTCCTCCTGAGCCTTCTGTGTCAGTCCCGCCACTCTCATTGTGTCATAAAGCATTGAAATAAAAGAGTTGTGATCCAGATCCACCACCTTAGCATATTCCAAAAGCCTGTATGCTATTCTCCCTGTGTCTTTGTTTATCTCCGAAAGAAGAATGATCTTTCTCTTCTCATCCACCTCTCTGTCAAGACTTACAAGACCCTCTTCTACAGCCTTTTTGACACCGAACCTGTCGGTGATGTCTATGGCTCTCAAAACTTTGCATGTATAAAGCTCAGGAAAGAACTTTTTGACCACAAGAGATAGAGAACACTCAAGGTTCAGGTCGTGATGGTGGTCAAAATTGTTCTTTTCAGGATCATAGCTTGAGCCTGCATCCACAAGGATTATGCTGGGATTGTCTAAATACTCTTGAGGTACTTTTTGTGGATGGACATACTCTATCTGTGCGTCAGGATAGAGATAGGATAGAAGAGATATTGCAATAAAGTCATCCATGTGTCTTGGTGGCAGGTGGCTAACTATTTTTTTCATTTTTTCACCTCCATATTTCACAATTATACCATACTTTTTATGTTTTGTCAAGAGATTTTTGTTTTTCCTGAGGTATTCCTCAGGAAAATCTGTATATGGAAATTTTCCCCAGTATTACCCCCTTGATTTGAATTTTTGCCCCTTTCAAAGCCTTGAGTATCAAGGACTGTTTTTGGGAATTTTTGAGGTTATCAGGAAGGGGGGAGTTCTATTTTTATAAGCTGTGGGTCTATGGCTTTGTCAAGGACAAGCCATGGAGTTTCAAGCTTTCCCTCATAGATTGTGTAGTCTCCTGCTGTTATCTTCACTGTAGACCCCACCTTTTCTATCTCAAAGAGGATTGAGGTTTTCCCTTTTTCCACCATCACATTTGCAGGAGCTTTCCCGTAGTAGTATATGGGAACATCT
>CAYTDX010000186.1:0-1626 GCA_964436655.1 uncultured Caldimicrobium sp. | reverse complement strand
TAACTATTATCTAAAGTTAACAGAGCCATTATCTTTATTCACCAGTTTAAATCCTGATTGATTATATGTAAAGGAGTTATACTCCCCTTATCCTTTTTAGGATTACCAACTTTATATCCTTCTTTCCTTAATGTCTTTAATGCTTTATAAACACTGGAGACCTGTTTACTGACCATCTGTAACATCTTAGAATAGTAATTGTTTAGTTCAGGATACACCTCTTTTAACTCTGTGATAAGCATGTTCATCTCAAACTCATTAGTATATCCATTCTCTATGAAGTGGTTATAGAGAAATCTACGTGCTTCTAGGTTAGATTCTAACCTTTGCTCATCCAATTTATTAGGATACAGTCTGTATTTGTAATTTACTTGTTTATACATTGATTATCGTGATGATATTTTGATATTTAAATTTCTGGCAATTCATCCAATGGTTAAAACCATGAGTTTTCTTGCCGAGTTTTAAGTCTCCCGAAAATATTGCAGGAAATGGAGTTGCTTAAATTACGGTCGGCTGAATTTAAATATTTCAATGACATCGATATATAATGATGAATGAAAGAAGAAAAATAGGGAAATTTCAGATTGATGAAATATATTGCGGTGATGCTCTACAATTAATGAAAGATATTCCATCAGAAACCATAGATTTAATTGTAACCGATCCTCCTTTTGCCATAGATTTTAAAGCAAAACGAGATAATTACAATCGTACTAATGAGAGAGTATTGGAGGGATACAATGAGATTCCAAAAGAGAAATATTATGAGTTTACCATTAATTGGATGAAAGAAGCATATCGTATATTAAGAAAAACCGGAAGCATGTATGTATTCTCAGGGTGGACTAACTTAAAAGATATACTTAACGCTCTGGATAAAGTAGGTTTTATAACGATAAATCACTTAATTTGGAAATATCAATTTGGGGTTTTCACAAAAAGGAAGTATGTTACAAGCCATTATCATATTCTTTTTGTAGTTAAAGATGAGGAAAAATATAAATTTAACAAGATCGAGCACTACCCTGAAGATGTATGGTTAATTAACAGGGAATATTGGACGGGCAAAATCAAAACGCCAACGAAATTGCCTGTGGAACTTGTTAAAAAGATTCTTTTGTTTAGTAGTGATGAAGGAGATATTGTTTTTGATCCATTTTTGGGATCTGGTACAGTTGCCATGGTTGCAAAGATGTTTGGAAGACACTATTTGGGATTTGAGATCGTTCCAGAATACTATGAATTTGCTAGGGAAAGAATATCTAAGGTCCAAATGAGCTTATTTAAGTGTGTTAATGGTGAGAAATTTGGAGGTATAAAGAATGATGTTTAAAGATGCTAGAGAAATATTTAAAGAAATGAGGAGAGATCTTAAGAGCGAGAAATACCAAGAAAATGTTCGTGAGTTTCAGATTGCTTTACAAAGGCTTGTATCTGAATATGACACTGCAAACTGGAAGAACAGGTTTGTGGTAGGGGGAGAGTGTTAGTTCTCTTTTGTGCATTATCGAATTCTATAGGCTACAAATTTGACACTCTCCACGACTAAAGTCGGGAGATTCTTGCTCCTAAGGTGTTCATTAGTCTATTGTTCATTACCCTTCTAGGCTCCCACTTCATACC
>CAYTDX010000185.1:0-1634 GCA_964436655.1 uncultured Caldimicrobium sp. | reverse complement strand
TCATATTCTCCAGTTCCGCCTTCGTATCAACCTCTATGGCTACAACAGGGGGAACTTCCGAATATGCAGGGTTTTGTAGTTTTTCCTTAATTTCTTCTTTTCTAAAAATCCCTATGTCCAAAAGTCTCCAACTTTCTCCCATTTTAACACCAACTTCATGGGGTAGTATCTCATAACCTTTCGGTTCAACCTCTCTGGCTAAAAAAACTACAATTACCTTTACTATGTGTGCTTGTAAAACACTACTTCCCATAACCTCCTCCGGTTGCTTTTTGCCCTCTAAAACATCTTTATAACCGCGGTAATAAATAGGCTTACCATCAACAACCTCATAGGTTAATACTTCTAATAGTTTTTGCTCCTTTTCTTTAACTGCGACTTCCATTGCTTTCATTTTAAGGCTGAACGAGTTCCGACAACCTAAACTTTACACCCTCTAAAACCTCATCGCCCCATTGAAGAATCCTTCCCCCTTTATCCCTCTCAAATTCAAATACCACATTACCTTTTTAACACCAAAACTTAGTAAGTTGTTTGTCTTCTGAATTATATAATCCGTGTCATTCTCAACTTCCGCCCTTATGTCAACCTCTATGGTTGCTAAGGGAGGTACGGGATAATAGTGCGGTAGATTTTCATAGTCCCTTACATCTTTCGTATAAAAAATGGCCATATCCAAGCTCCTAACATTTTTATCGTTTATTCTTACCCCGACTTCGCCTACACAAATTCTAAACTTATCTTCTGGCAATAATTTAACAAGCAACCTGAATAAACGCTCTAATATCTTAGAATGTAAGGCACTGCTTGCCATAACTTTTTCCGGTTGTTTTTTACCCTCTAAAACATCTTTATAACCGCGATAATAAATTGGTTCTCCATCAACCACTTCATAGGTTAAGGCTTCTAACAGTTTTTGTTCCCTTTCTTTGACAACCGTTCCCATTGTTTTCATTTTAAGGCTGAATTAAATCCGATAACTTAAACTTCACGCCTTCCAAAACCTCAACCTCATCATCCCAAGTCAGTATCCTTCCCTCTTTACCCTTTTCAAATACCATAACAATCCTCGGCTTTGTTAATATCCATATAACCTTTTGTGTCCCCACATCAAACAGGTCTTTAACCTTTTCCTCCACATACTCCATAAAGGTCATATTCTCCAGTTCCGCCTTCGTATCAACCTCTATGGCTACAACAGGGGGAACATCGGAATATATTGATGAGACCTTTAAATATTTACGCCTGAAAATCCCCAAATCAACAGCCCTATAACCTTTTCGTGTTTTTATTCCGTGTTCGTTCGTGGTTATAATGTAATCCATATCTTCAAGTTTTAGTAAATGCTTAAATAACCTTGAAACCAGAAGTGCTTGTAATGTTGAACTTCCCATAACTTCCTCCGGTTGTTTTTTACCTTCCAAAATATCCTTATAACCCCTGTAATAGATAGGCTTACCATCAACCACTTCATAAGTTAGAACTTCCAGCAGTTTTTCGGGTTTCTCCTTTTTCTTAACAGCCGTTTCCATTACTTTCATTTTAAGGCTGAATTAAATCGGATAACTTAAACTTTACCCCTTCCAAAACCTCAACCTCATCATCCCAAGTCAGTATCCTTCCCTCTTTACCCT
>CAYTDX010000184.1:0-1640 GCA_964436655.1 uncultured Caldimicrobium sp. | reverse complement strand
CTACCTGAGTATAACCTTGTAAATCCTATCCGTTTTTATCATATATACGCCCCTTGGGAGTTCAACCTTCCCGCTACCTTCAAATATAAGCCTACCCTGTGGTGTGTATATTTTCGCCTTTGTGTTAAGTATAACCGTACGACCCTTAACCTTGAAGGGTTCTACGGATATTATGTTCCTTTCCGATACGCCGACGGAAGTTATTATATCCGCCCTTGACCTCGGTAGGAGTTGGTATGTAGTCCCGTATTGCCCCACTATTCCTATAATTGAAACGCTACCGGTGGGTATTGTCATACCCGGTATATCCGTATCCCCATCTATCCTTACAACCAAATTATCTACACCGTCGGTTACCTGATAATTCGTATTCCCCGCAAATGTTCCGCTCGTGGTGAATTGCACATTGTCAATCCTTACAAGCATACCCTCATATGTCTCGCCTATATCCGGAATTGTCAAATCCAACGGGGAAGGCACCCCTACGAATGAAATCGTGCTATAAGCCTCAAGATTGACCAACTCCCTCAAATTGTTATATGTCGTCAAAATACCCGCAACGGCCACGGCCTTACCCAAAGATGTATCCCCAATATAATCGTAATGGAAGTTTATATCAAATATTGCTATACCTCCAAAGTTGGAAGAAAATGTCGGATAATCTTGGATGTATTCGGGCCTATTGAATGTATTTGCCGTTAGGACACCCTTAACCTGAACCGTATCCCCATCGGATAACATCCTCGCTTCATAAATGGTTTTGAACCCTTGAACGACATAATAAACGGGTGTTATGGTTGAATCACCCGCATCATCCTTTGCAACACCGTAAAACTTCGTCTTTGAGTAAAAGTTTGGCGCAGATATCGTTGCAACATAAACGCTCCCGGTATCAGGAGTGGCGCTTACAACAGTTGGGGTAGAGGAGTTATACCAATAGTACACATAAACCCCCGTTATGCTACCGTCGGTATCCGTCGCGCTGAAATACACATTCACGGATTGGTTGCTATCCGGATTTAAGGGGTCAAAGGATAAAAGGCTAATTGAGGGCGGGTTGTTTGATGCCGAATTATATACCCTAACAACATCAAGCCAGAAGTATTTATTAAAACCCGATGAACCGCCATCGTTTGCGTTTTTAAACCTGAACCTTATCTTAATGCTCGTTCCGTCATAGGCATCAAGGCCTATCAATACCCGCCTCATGCTGTTTATCGTGTCCCCACCGGCGGCAATAAACCAAACCGGCGTGGCAAGGGTTGGGTCCCCATTCGGTAAAACATCAACAAAAACCGTATCGTTGAGCCCCATATTGTTTGAAGACTGGCTAAAACGGAAGTAAAAGGATAGGGTTTCAGGTCCCGGATATGTTGAAAGGTCTATAAGGGGTGATGTTAGGGTAATTTCACCTGCTCCTGCCGATGATGTATCGCTTACCAAAACCCTCGCATAATAAGAACCGAAATCCGGTCCGGGCGATGTTGAATAAGTATTTCTTGACCAAAAAACCCTTGTTGTCCTCGTAGTATCCCATCCGGTCGGTGGAACGGAAACCTCAAACCCCTCGTCCAACAAGTATGCCCCGTATAATGGGGACGAAACCAAAGGCAAGAGGATTAAAGAAAACCTTTTCATAA
>CAYTDX010000183.1:0-1644 GCA_964436655.1 uncultured Caldimicrobium sp. | reverse complement strand
TATATAGTTAATGATTATCATTCTTATTGTTTATTATGCTCACTTAATGTATCACTTAACTCCTTATCTATCCTATCCTCTTTACTCGCCCTGTACTCTATCCTTCTTCTATCCTTTGTTATCCAACCTACCCTAATGAACCCAAGTATCTCAAGATCCAATAGTATTTTATTTAGTTTTGACTCTGTTATCTCTACCCCTTCCTTTTCAAGCATAGTTAAGAGTTCGTTATCATTAACGGTCTTCAACTGCAGTATCTTCTCATACACTATATTCCTTAATGGTATCTTGCTCATACTATCACCCATAGAATGTCTTATCCATCTGCTTTGGCATAGCATATGTTACACTCTTACTCATACTCTCATACCAGCTCTCTATCTGAGGTGTTATAGATGCCCTAACGTGCTTTAGCGCATGCTCGAAGTCTTTAGCATGTATAATGCTTCTACTCTCCCTCATAGCATTTATAGCCGCTTCTCTACATAGTGCGCTAAGATCAGCACCTGTGTAACCATTTGTAGAATCTGCTATAGAACTTAAGTTAACATCATCTGCTATAGGCATCCTTCTAGTTAGTATGCTTAGTATCTCAAGCCTTTCTTCTCTGTTAGGGGGTTTAACATATACAATAAGATCAAGCCTACCAGGTCTAAGCAATGATGTATCTATAAGATCTGGTCTATTAGTTATGCCAATGGTTACAACATCCTTTATGTTAATACCATCTATCTCAGTAAGTAACTGACTAAGAACTCTATCAGTAACCTCAGAGTCTTCAGCGTTTATCCTGCTTCTTGCTATTGCATCTATCTCATCAAATATAACTATACATGGCGCTGATGCTCTAGCCTTCTTGTATATATCTCTTATAGCCCTCTCACTCTCCCCAACCCATTTACTTAGTATCTCTGGACCCTTAACCCTTATTGAGTTTGCATTGCTCTCATTTGCCAATGCCAATGCAAGCAGCGTCTTACCACAACCGGATGGTCCATATAATAGTGCACCTTTAGATGGTATTATGCCCATTGCCTCAAACCTATCATGCTCATTTATAGCCTTAACTATGTTATCGTAGAGTATCCTCTTAGCCTCATGTAACCCACCAACGTCGTTCCATGTGACCCTTTGACTCTCTACATAGAATTCTCTAAGTGCAGTAGGAACTATCTCCTTCATAGCATCATAGAAGTCCTTGCTTGTTACTATCATCTTCTCAAGCACATCTGGGGGTATGCTATCGCTCTCAAGGTCTATCTCTGGCAAGTATCTCCTCAATGCCTTCATAGCAGCCTCTCTACATAATGCCTTTATATCTGCTCCAGTATAACCATGGAGCTCAGACGCAAGCCTCTTAAGGTTAACAGACTCCGCCAATGGCATACCTCTAGTATGTATCTGCAGTATCTCAAATCTACCCTCAGCATTAGGCACACCTATCTCGATCTCCCTATCGAATCTACCTGGTCTCCTTAATGCTGGATCTACACTCTCTGGTCTATTCGTAGCACCTATGACTATAACATTACCTCTATCAGTTAGTCCATCCATCAATGCCAATAGCTGTGCAACAACCCTCTTCTCAACATCACCAAATACCTCTTCCCTCTTTGGTGCTATCGCATCTATCTCATCTATGAA
>CAYTDX010000182.1:0-1660 GCA_964436655.1 uncultured Caldimicrobium sp. | reverse complement strand
GGCATGACAAGTCCGTTAAGGACTTGTCCCTGCGGGCTCGTTCCAAGCCCAACTTAAGAATTAAAAGGGCGGAATTGAGGTCACGATGAACAGAAAATCCACAACGCAAACAGTTGTGCCAGCGAACAGACAGGTCCTTGGGCACAAGGACGCCGCAGTTTGCACAAGTCTGGCTCGTGCCGTTGGCAGGTACATAGATCACTTCCCTACTAGCTCTCCAAGCCTTGTAGGGAAGGATTTGTTTGAGAAACACCGACCAACTGGCGTCAAGCACAGACTTGCTCAAATGCCCTTGCGCCAGCCCCTTAATGTTCAAATCTTCTACACATATCAAATCGTAATTTTTGACCAACTCAGTCGCTAACTTAAAGTAAAAGTCCCTGCGCTGTCTCTTGACTTTAAGATGTAGTTTCGCAATTTGCCGGCACATTCGTTTCCAGCGCTTAGAACCTTTTACTTTCCCACTCAAGATGCGTTGTTTTTCTGCGATTTTCGCTTCTACTCGTTTCAACCACTTTGGATTATCAACAAACTGACCATCCGAAAGTGCCAGCAAATTTTCTATGCCAACATCAATGCCGACTGCTTTCCCCGTCATAGGTAAGGGTTTGCGGAGAGTTTTATCTGGCACTTCAAGAGCAAAAGTAACAAACCACCCATCTGCCTTGTATGTAATCCAAACTTGCTTAATGACAGACCTGTGGGGCAAAGAACGATGCCAAACGACCTTAATCATGCCAACATTTTGGATATAAAGTCGCAATTGTCTTTTCTTGTCCGGTTTAATCTTCGTTCCATCCCCGTAGGTAAATTCCAGCGTTCGGAATCGGTGTGGTTTTTTGAACCGAGGATAACCGGCTTTTTGCCCTGCCTCAATTGCGTTAAAGAACCGTTGAAATGCCTTGTCCAGTCGGCGAAGAACATGCTGGGCGGCACTGAAGTTCAAAAGGGCGATTTCCTTGTCGGTTTTTCTCAATTCGGTCAATTTCTTGGATTGCTCAAGGTAAGTGATAGATCTTTTTTCTTGTTCCCAAGCATTTTTCCTTTCAGCGAGCGCTTCGTTGTAGATACGACAACCGATGCCGAGCAGCCTTATCAAAATCCTTTCCTGAGTTTTGTTAGGTTTAAGACGATATTGGTAAGCCAAATTCATGGTTTGTTATTTTCCTCTCTGCGCTGCAATATATCGTTCAACTGTCTCTTTGCTGACTTGCTCAACTGTTCCAACATAGTAGGAACGACTCCAAAGTGTTGGGAGTCTGCGGCGTAACTCGGCGAACTCTTGTCTCAAAACTCTACTTGTGTAGCCCTTTAAACGAAAGGCAATTTGAGCTGGAGAAAGATAAGGTGTTCGCATCTGCACAAAAAGATGAATATGATCAGGTTGAATTGCCAATTCCAAAATCTTTCCTCCAAGAGAGGCAACACGCTCTTGCAAGAGTTCTTTAAGCCGCTCAGCTATTGCTCCTTGTAAGACGGGGCGACGATACTTTGGGCACCAAACAAAGTGGTAGCGAATCTCACACACGCCACCATAATACACAGACCAATGCTCGCCAAGTTTGCTTACATTCTTTGGCATACTCCTATCACCTCATATAAATTATAACACTCTTTCTAATCTAATGCAAGAGAAAAAGAAGTAAAGAGCGCATTCCCC
>CAYTDX010000181.1:0-1676 GCA_964436655.1 uncultured Caldimicrobium sp. | reverse complement strand
AATTAAGAGAGGAGATAAGAAAAAAAGCTGCTGATATTTTAAATTCTTATTATGCTACTGATACTTTTAGCGCTGATAAATTAATAAATCCTGATGATACTACACAAAATGCAATTCGTGAGTATGGAGGTTGGTACAAACTTTTAACAGATGCAATAGAAGCAATTTTAGGAGAAGAAGATACAAGTCAATTGGAACAATTAGGATTGGGAGGTTATGCTGGTTGGCATGTATTAAATTTAACAATTGAAAATGGCACATTAACAAAAATTTATTTAGCTCCTGCAGAATATGTAAGTGGTTTCCCAGTTGTAAGACCTTGTGAACAAGGTATAGGTCAATGTATTTTATTTGTTTTTGATAGAGGATTAAGAATATTATATACTTTGTCTTTAGCTTTAGGAACTTTGTTTTTAATGTGGGCTGGAATTTTGTATATAACAAAACCTGCTGAAGCTAAAAATATACATTCAAGAGTTCAATGGGGAGTTATAGGGATTATTGTTGGTATGACATCTTTTACATTAGTTTTTGTTTTAGAAAAATGGGTAGCAGGAGGTATTTATACAACACAAGAAGAAATTAGCCAATTAAATCCTGAAATACCTGCTGAACCTACTCAAGTTTCTGAGACTCAACCCCAGCCTAGTCTAGGGGGTAGCTCTCCGACACCAACACCGGCTCAAACAGCTACTCCCACTTTAATTATAGGTAGTCAGACAACTGCAACCCCCACTTTAATTATAGATAGTCAAACAGCGAAAATACATGAAGATGGAAGATTTTCTGTTTTTGTTTATATATATCCAGAAAATGGTAATTGTAATTTAAATTATGGATTTTTTAATTTAACAAGCGGAGAAAACTTAAATAGCGGTTCAATCACTGTCAATAGCTCAACTGTTATTAGTTATAAGCTACCCTCAAGGCCTCAATCTGGCGATAGAATAAGAGTTACATTTTCTTCCCGTTGTAATTTAAATATAAAGCAACTTGATTTAACCTATATATTACCTACAGCTCCACCAGTTACAGAACTCCCTAATCTTGATTTTAAAATTGAAGAAATTTATGGTTCTCAATTTATGAGAGTAGAATTACCTGATAATTTAAAGGATGCTTTAGAAAAAATATTAGGTACTGCTTTTCAAAGAAATATATATCAACCTCCATTTAATGTGTATATCTATTATACAGTTAAAGATAAAAATGGAAATCCACCTAAGGAAGATGGAAGTTGTACTCTATATGGAGTGATGAGAGGAACTAGTGTTTCAAGTTTTAGCGTTGATAAGACTAAAGCTACATCTTTATATTTCTTCAATAGAGATTTTCAAATAACATTAAATTACGAAAAAGGAAAATCTGAATATAGAGTTTCTAAATATATATCTCCTCCTAGTAATACTTTAGGTTTTTTGTATATAAAGTTTTATGATTATAAAGGTAAATGTAATATGATAACTCCTATTCCTTTTGAGCAAGTATATGATATAGAAACAGGAAGGATTTATTCAAAATCAAGCGGAGATATTTGGGATACTATTAAAACTTTCTTTGGGTTATAATGAAGCTTACCTTTGCTCAAATAATTAGATTTAAAGGGGAAGCAGGTTGTATTCAACAACATGGAATAAATTATTTTATTTGTAAACTTACTGGTATTATAAATATTT
>CAYTDX010000180.1:1399-1683 GCA_964436655.1 uncultured Caldimicrobium sp. | reverse complement strand
GAGATCGGAGAATGCACGCCGCCTGTCGGGAAAGCCCGCATCCCCTCAGGAAGCGCAGCGGGATCCCAATTCTCGGGGAGAGATCCCAATTCATCCGCCCTTCAAGGCGCAGTCAGGGCAATCGCCCGGCACAGCCACAGCAGCCCGATGGGAAGCAACAGCAGGAGCACGCGGGCCCAGCGAGCGGACCGGGATTCCCGGGGCGGCCCGCTCTCCCAGAGCAACAGGAGGCCCGAGGCCATACCCACGGTGGCCACCGCCGTCATCGCCCAGCCCCCGAGGGG
>CAYTDX010000180.1:0-1389 GCA_964436655.1 uncultured Caldimicrobium sp. | reverse complement strand
ATCCAGGCCTCCCGCCAGCCCGGCGATCATCATCCCCAGCAACCCGATGGTCAGCCATCCCAGGCCCGGCGTTCCTGAACGAGCCCCTCCACGATCCTGTGCCGACATCGGAACCCTTCCCCCCATCCAGAATGCCCTCCGGGTTCTCCCCATTCCAGGAGCTCCCACGCCTCCTTCAAGGACAGAACACGCGGAGGATCATCCGGGCAAGCAGAATGGACCCACCGATCTTAAGCCCTTCCCCACCCGATCCCTTATCCTCCGCGCAGAAGCTGCCAGATCGCCCGCCCGAGAACGAAAATCAAAATTATCTGAAAAACAAGGAAAATAATTCCAGATATATCGCCATGTTTGATATAAGACCGAACCTGAAAATAAATAGAAGCCACAACAACAATCCCCAATGATATGATATAGAGAACCGCTAATCCCTCTTCCAGCCCCGGGTATGTTATTCCCCATGCCGTCCTTAGCCATCGAGCCAGGAATGTAAAGAGGACAAGCCCTCCAAACATCCAAATGGCCCCAACTGCCCCCAGAATTAGACTTATTTTCTCATCTTTATCTGTCATTTATTGCCTCCTAATAAATTTTTATACAAATTTTTAATAGTCCATTTGGAAACAGTCTTAATTGAATCGACAACCCACTTGTTCCACCCAGTCGTGTCCAATCCAATGGCAATCGGAAGGATAAACACACTGGTTATCAAGCCTTCCCAAAGATCAAAATCCTTTCCCATTATCCTTGATTGTGTATAAGATCCAAAAATGTTCACTGATATAACCGAAATAACAGAGAAAAACAGTTGTTTTGTTATCGGAGTCGAAAAAGTCCATTTAATCCGGTTAATAAGGATATTTAAATTAACTGGCTTTCCTTTAAACGCTGGAAGTTTGGCTTTGAACCCTTGCATGAATCCAAAGGTGCATATAGATATAAGTAAATTGGAAGCGAACATTAAACCAATTTCCTGTAGAACACCCCGATCTCCTTTGAATGCTTGAGCGATCATCTCGGGTCTCATTGCTAAATTGAAGAAAGTAGCAATAACGGAATTTCGGAGAGCACCGAGTAACCAATTTGTAATCCCCGCCCATCCACCTGCCAGAGCCCCCCAGAGACTGATCACAAATCCAGCCACCAGGAATCCAGCCATCAGGGCGAAGCTAAAGCATTCCCAGAACCCCTTGCCCTGCATCTGCTGCCAGATCCCTACCCCAATCGTAGCCACCAGCACCAGAATCGCAGCAATCACAGCAACAGGCAACGTGATCAATCCGCCCAAAACTGCCAGAGCGATCAGGCCAATCACCACGATCGCCGCCAGCAACCCGGCCAGGAACCCCTTCAGCCATTTGTTCCATTGCTGAGCAAGCCACGCCCATG
>CAYTDX010000179.1:0-1703 GCA_964436655.1 uncultured Caldimicrobium sp. | reverse complement strand
AGGAGGTTGGAGCTATGTTTTGTAATCAGTGTGAACAAACTGCTAAGGGTTTTGCCTGCACTGTAAGGGGGGTTTGCGGAAAAAACCACGAAACTGATGTGCTACAGGATCTTTTGATCTATGCCTGTGCTGGGCTTGCAGAGATTGCTTTGGAGGCTGAAAAGAAAGGGGTAAAAAAGAAAGAAGTTGATTTCTTCCTCATGGAGGCCCTGTTTTCAACTCTAACCAATGTTAATTTTGATCCTGAAAGGATGAAGGCTTACATTGAAAAGGCCGTAGAACTAAGAGAGTCTCTCAAGCATGAGGCAAAGGTGGATGTGGATACTCCCTGGGCACATTTTAAGCCTGCCAAATCCATGGAGGAGCTCATTAAACAGGCCGAAGAAAGAGAAATTGAGCCAACAGTTATGAAAGAAGAGGGAGAGGATATTGCAAGCCTCAAGCTTACTATTCTTTATGCCCTTAAGGGTATCGCAGCCTATGCCTATCATGCTGAAAGGCTTGGGATCAGAAATGAAGAGGTTTATAGGGGTTTTAAAGAACTCTTGGTAAATATTTACAAAGACAAGACCTCTGACCTTAGAACTTGGGTTGAAAGGGCCCTTGAGACAGGAAGATTAAATCTTCTGACCATGGAGGCCCTTGATAAAGCCAATACCTCTGCCTACGGAAACCCTGTCCCTACTAAAGTGCCCCTTTCCGCCAAGGCCGGAAAGGCTATTCTTGTCTCAGGGCATGACTTAAAGGATCTCTATGAACTACTTAAGCAGACCGAAGGAAAGGGCATTTATATTTACACCCATGGAGAGATGCTTCCAGCCCACGGCTATCCTGAACTCAAAAAATTCCCCCATCTATACGGACATTATGGAACAGCCTGGCAGAATCAGCAAAAGGAATTTGAGGCCTTCCCTGGTCCCATTGTCATGACCACAAATTGTCTTATGCCTCCCAAGGACTCCTACAAAGATAAAGTCTTTACCCTTGGACCTGTGGGTTACCCCGGAGTAAAACACATTCCCAATGAAGATTTTACACCTGTGATTGAAATGGCCCTCTCCATGGAGGGATTCAAGGAGGATGTCCCGGGGAAAGAAGTTATGACAGGCTTTGCAAGAAATGCCGTTTTGTCTGTGGCGGATAAGGTGGTGGAACTTGTGAAAAATGGAAAGATCAGACACTTCTTCTTGGTTGGGGGGTGTGATGGAGCCAAACCCGTAAGAAATTATTATACGGAATTTGTGGAAAAGGTCCCTGAGGATTGTGTGGTTTTAACCCTGGCCTGCGGAAAGTTTAGATTCTTTGATAAGGACTTGGGGACCATAAATGGAATTCCCAGACTTCTTGATGTAGGCCAGTGCAATGATGCCTATTCTGCCATCCAGATTGCCCTTGCCCTCTCCAAGGTCTTCAATGTTGGGGTTAATGAGCTCCCGCTTTCTCTTATCCTCTCCTGGTACGAGCAAAAGGCTGTCGCAATCTTCCTTACCCTTCTCTATCTTGGCCTCAAGAATATGCGGCTTGGTCCGAGTATGCCAGCCTTCTTGAGCAAAAATGTGGCTAACTTTATCGTTGAAAATTACAATCTAAAACCCATAACCACCCCTGACGAGGACCTGAGGGCCATTCTGGGATAAGAAACAGATCCTGTGAACAAGGGACAGGGAAGGCCCTGTCCCTTTACACTTTCAAAAAATCTTCCT
>CAYTDX010000178.1:0-1720 GCA_964436655.1 uncultured Caldimicrobium sp. | reverse complement strand
AGGAGGGATAAAAATGGGGGTTGTGGAAATAAAAGTTGAGGTCCCGAATGAAATGGAGGAATCCTTTAAAAAAATAATTGAAGAGCTGGTTAAATTTTACAGCAGAAAAACAAATTTCAAACTTTTTCCAAATGACGCCTTGATCTTAGCCACCTGTAAATATTATGGTACAGATCTGGTTTCGCTGGATGAGGATTTTGGGGAGTGCTGCAGGGTTGAAGGTATTAAACTCATCCGTTAAAGGTATTTTTTTAATTTACGAGCAGTTCAAATATTACATTCAAGACCTTAGCAAAATTTTTCTCGGTTGCCGCGGGCTTTAGCCTGCGTAGGTTTTGCAAAGGTCTCACATTGTATATTCCTCTCCTTGAGCAATTAAAAGTATGGCTTTTTGAAATTTTTTCTTTATAATTTCAAAAAAAACACTTAGGAGGCCCTATGAAAGTGCTTTTGACTCCCGAGGAACTTCCAAGGAAGTGGCTAAACCTCAGCCCCTATCTTCCTGGACCTCTTGAACCACCCCTTGATCCGGAGACGAAAAAACCTGTATCTCCCGATAGGCTTCTGGCCATCTTTCCAGAGCCCATAGTTGAACAGGAGGTCTCCCAGGAAGAGTGGATTGATATTCCTGATGAGGTCTTGGAGGTCTATTCCCTTTACAGGCCGACCCCTTTAATCCGGGCGGAAAATCTTGAAAAATACCTGGAAACCCCGGCCAAGATCTTTTACAAATACGAAGGGGTTTCTCCTCCCGGGAGTCACAAACCTAATACAGCTATACCTCAGGCCTATTATAATAAAATCTCAGGGATTAAGAGACTTACCACGGAGACCGGGGCTGGCCAGTGGGGAAGCTCCCTTGCCTTTGCCACGCAATTTTTTGGCCTTGATTGTGAGGTCTATATGGTAAGGGCAAGTTATAAACAAAAGCCCTACCGGAGAATTTTGATGGAGCTCTGGGGGGCAAGTGTTACCCCTTCTCCTTCGGACAGGACCGAGGCTGGAAAGAAATTTCTGGCACAAGACCCTGAACATCCTGGAAGTCTTGGAATCGCCATTTCTGAAGCTATTGAAAGGGCTGTCACTTCAAAGGATACTAAATATGCCCTGGGAAGTGTATTAAACCATGTTCTTCACCATCAAACCATAATAGGTCTTGAGGCTGAGATTCAGATGAAAAAACTTGGACTCTATCCTGATTATATAATCGGATGCGTGGGGGGAGGTTCAAATTTTGCAGGGCTTGCCTTCCCTTTTTTAAAACACAAGATTACCGGTGAGAGACCCCAGACGGAGTTTCTGGCTGTTGAGCCCGAGGCCTGTCCAACCCTGACAAAAGGAGAATATCGCTACGACTATGGAGATACCGTGGGCTTAACCCCTCTTATAAAGATGTATACCCTTGGGGCTGACTTTGTGCCTCCTCCCATACATGCCGGGGGCTTGAGATACCACGGAGATGCCCCTCTTCTCTGTGCCTTTTATCATCATGGCCTTATCCAGGCAAAGGCCTATACCCAGGGGGAGGTCTTTTCAGCCGGGGTTCTCTTTGCAAAGACCGAGGGGATTGTGCCTGCACCTGAATCCACTCACGCCATCCGGGCTGCCATTGACCTTGCCCTTGAGTCTAAGAGGCAAAAGGAGGAAAGGGTGATACTCTTTAATCTCTCCGGACACGGCTATTTTGACCTTTCTGCCTATGATTCCTATCTAAAAGGAG
>CAYTDX010000177.1:0-1727 GCA_964436655.1 uncultured Caldimicrobium sp. | reverse complement strand
ACCTGGTCATTTCTACAGTAGACAGCAGGCACGGAATTGGTTATCGTGAAGATGCTACCGGCTAAAGGCCGGGGAGGCTCTCAGATAGGAAGTGCGAAATGCGCAAGGCCAAGTTGCTCTCCATAGCTGTTTTGCTGGCGCTGTTGCTCGGCCCCGCATCAGGTATGGCACTGGCCCAGAAACCGCCGCCTCAGCCCACGTGGTGGGGGAGGGTGATCGCAACTCGCTGGGAGGATGCTTGGTCTGGAGGGCGACTTCATAAATTGACAGTTTGGAATTTACCCTTTTGCCATAGTCAAGAATATTTGGGCCCTGGGGGTTATGCGGACACTTGTTCCAGTAACCATGGATGCATCGATCAGTGGACATGGTGGCTCAGAACTCCTGAATCTAAGTTGGGGGTCCCTTATCTATGGTGGCTCTTTAAACCGGAGCGTCGAAACATCAACAATTACCGGGCTACATGCTGGATTCAATAATGGAATGCAAAAAGGAGGGGGGAGATGAGCAAGTTAAAGTTCCAGTGGCTCATTTTGGCTGGGAGCATCATGCTGCTTCTCGCCATGCTGATGGCGAAAAGCCTGCCTTCTTATGCCAATCAATCTGTGCCCTCCCTGGATAAGTTGTTATTGCACCGAGACGATTTACCGAACCTATATGGAGCAGAATGGAATCTCTTAACTCAAGATCCTGAGGAGTTGGCAAGAGAAATCGCTCGATTTACAGGACTTGTTCGAGAAGAGGCCGATTTTTTAGAAGGACGAGGGATCGGCTTCTTCACCTATTCTGTTTCTCACCCTGAAGCTACAGTCATTGTTCAAGGGTTATACCGTTTTCAAAGCAGGGAAGAGGCCCTAACCCGATATGAACGAGTGTTGCAATCTCTCCCCCTCATCTTAGGGCGTGAGACTCCCGTTATCAGGCAATCGGAATGGTCCTTAGGAGGAGCGACAGGTCGGCAATTTGTGGCCCTCGACTCTATCGAGTCCGCATACGCCTACTGGTTTGTCGGTGTGCGAAAAGATCTGGTGATGATTGTGCAAATCTGGATCTGTCATCCTGTTGATTTCCAACCAATTCCTCCAGATTCAGACCAGGTTGTTCTCGCAAAATTACTGCCCAAGGCCTTAAGGCCGATTATGGAATATTGAAATTGATGATCCCCCGCGCATATGTGAAGGATAACCGATTGGGGATGGTCTCTTAACAGAGTAGTGATTTGTCTGTTTTTCTCTTTGTGATATCATTTCTCCAAAAGGAACGGGAATCAACTACTGCTGCCGACACTTTTCCATCAAATGATACCAGTCTAAAATTGCCTGGAGCAGCGCAAACCAGGAAAAGGCGGCCAGAATAGCGGTTTGAAGAGTCCGCTGCCCATCCACGAAGAAGATCAGATTGTAACGGAGCAGGTTGTTGTGGAGCAGGAAGGCCAGTAGTCTCCCTGTCTCGTGTTGATGAAGGTGCAATGTGCCTTTGCCCATCGCCAGAATGCGCTGTGGCGGCTACAAAGCGGCAAGGTGGTCATCTCGTATGTCTGCTATAGAGTTGTGTTGCACCTCGCCAGGGATGTCAATATGAGAGAGACGCCTGAGATTCTCCATAGGAAGTATGCCATGCAGCCTAAGAAGCTGCTTCCGCTGGTCCTCACCGCATGGGCCGCCGCTTGCATGGCGATCCCTTCTCCCGGCCTGGAGGTCCCACCGCCCAGGACGTCCATCCCGGGC
>CAYTDX010000176.1:0-1729 GCA_964436655.1 uncultured Caldimicrobium sp. | reverse complement strand
TCCACAAGCAGGACATCTACTCGAGTCTTCTTATTCTTCAAATTCCTTCTCTATCTTTAGAAGGAGCACCCTATTTTGTTTTTTTCTTTTGATAAGTTCAAGACCTTTTTCCAAAAGGATTATCAAAGCCTCTTCCGAGGGTTCCCTTTTGGGATCAATCGCCTTCGGCTCATAGTTAACAACTGAGATATAACCTGAAGATTTAAACTGATAATGCCGAAAGTATAGTTCTTCAATCTTTCGCAAAAGTTTTCTGGCAACTACCATAGCTCCCTGAGCCGGGGTTTCCGGTAAAACGATTAGAAATTTATTCCAATCCCGGTGCCTTCCAATCAAATCAACTCTTCTTAAGGTCTTTTTAAAGACCTGGGCTATCTCTTTAAGAAACCTCTCCTCTTCAGCAGCTCCAAAGCTTTTACCAATTTCCTCCAATTTTTCAAGCTCTATTAAGAGAAGACTGAAGGTCCTGTGATATCTCTTAGCCCTTAAAAGCTCCTCTTTCAGCCTTCTCTGAAAATACTCCCTCTGATAAACCTCTGTAAGCTCGTCTAAGATAGTTCTCTCTTTGTATTTGAGCCACAGGAACTCCAGTCTTCTTTCAAGTTCCTTCTTTTCCAAGTGTAGTTCCAGAATCTTATTTTTGTATTCCTCAAGAGTTAATCCTATATCCTCTTTCTTATCTTGTTTTGCCAATTCAAGTCGTTTCAGTTCCTTTTCCTTTTCTTCTTTCCACCTGGCATGGGTAATAAGTTTGAATTCATCCAGTTCAAAGATTTCAAGGTAGGAATTTGCAATAACAGGAAAGACCTCTCCAAAGTTCTCCATCTCTGGTTCCGTTAGATAAATTCGTGCAAGTTCCTTAAATTTTTTCCAGCGCTCCTCTCTTTTGTGACTGAAAAAACTCCCCACCCCTTCATCTATGATCCTGAGAATTTCCAGATCCCTCTTAATTACAGGGGATAATTCCAAGGTACTTTCAGCGTGATGATGCAGGAGATTGAGTATAAATCTCCTGGGGAAGGCATAGTTTTCAAAGTATTCAGACCCGATTTCCGGATGGGTGGTCCCAAAGACCTCTTTTTCTGCCTCAAGGAGGGGTTTACCACCCCTTTTTAACTGCAGGACCTGTAAGTACCTTTCGGGATTTAATAGATACATCACCACTATGCCGTAATCCATAAGATAGGCCGAGATTGGTAAATGGGGTGGAAAATCCTCAATGAGGTCTGCCAGGAAATAGGCTGCCACTGCCTGTGTGAGGGCCCTTGCCCAGAATCTGGGAAAACTGAAATCGTTAAAGGTAGAGCGCAGGAGCTTCTTTGCAATCAGACCAAGGGTAACCATGATGGTTGTGGTTTCTCCCAGAACGAGACTTGCCATTCTAAAGTCATTAACCGGAGATGCCCCCTTACGAAAACGAGGAAGATTGGCTATCTGAAGAATGAAATCCACTATCTCCTTTTCTGACTTAAAAACCTCCTCAATCTCCCGGGGAGCTTTGGTAAAAAGGGTCTGAAGGATCTTTATCCCAAGCTCGGGAAAGGGGGGAAGAACCCTGTTTTCTCTCTTTAAGAGCTCATCTAAGGCACCCATTGGCCACTTTTCCCTTTTGTGTTAAAATTAGGATTAAATTCTACCTTAGGTTATCGTCTTTACAAGAGAAATTTTTAATCTGGAGGGAGATATGGAAGAAAGATTAAAGGACCTGGTTCAGGATATGGCTAAAAGG
>CAYTDX010000175.1:0-1736 GCA_964436655.1 uncultured Caldimicrobium sp. | reverse complement strand
ACGGGAGCTGGAGCTTTAGCCGAGGAAAACCCAGAGAGAATAGGCGGCGAAAGCGCCGTATAGAGATGTGAGAAAGTTTACCACATCGTTGTTGATTACCCTGCTTCCACCAAGATAAATTGTCTCCACACCACAGTGTCGCCTAACCTCGACTGCGCGTCCACACACTTTGCACCTGTATCTCGACTGAATAAGCCCGCCGACGACGCTGTCGAACAAGCTTCCCGTAAACCCTGAAAAAACGCTGACGAGCGCGACCTTGCTCAGGGGAAGCGTGTCCAGGGAGAAGCCTGTGTAGATGAAAACCGTAGCCGCCGTGATGAATCCTGTGACAAAGGCCGACATCAGGCCGAGAGGAGTCACACCGCCGGGTGTTCCCGGCTCAGTCTTTTTCAAAGAGGTTATCAAAATGGGCGGTCTCTTAGAGAGAAGACCAAGTTCAGTCGACATGGTGTCGGCGAAAACCGCTGACACTGCTCCGATGTATAGTGGCAGAGCCGTGGCGGGGTCTATGAGAAAGTATCCGGCTGAAGCTATGAGAGCTGCCGCGAGCCCGTTGCTTATGACGTTGCTCCATGTTCTCACTCCTCTGCCGTATTCGCCGTATTTCTCGCGGTACCGGTATCTTGTGGAGAAGCCTGATACGATGAAGAAGACGAGGAGCAGGAGAAAATGCATCCGGCCGCCGAAAATGTATATCATGTAGCCCAAGACGACGGCTGCCCCGGCTCCACGCAGGTCGAGGAAACGGCCCGCAAGCGCCACAGCTCCAACAACGGCGATGACCACAGTCGCCTCAAAAAAATTCGCCAACAACACTTCTTCACTTCGCCAACATGTTCAACACCTTCTCAAGTGAATCGGTGACCTGTGTTCTCGATGCGAGGTCGCGGAGAGTAACTGTGCCATCTGCCGCCTCTTTGTCGCCGATGATGACGAGATTCTTAATTCCTCTGTTCAGGGCTGTTTCGATGGCGTCGCCCAGCTTCTTCCGAGAAACGTCAACAAAGACAGAGAATCCATTTTTTCTCAGACTGTCTGCTACAAGCAGAGCGTAGGATGACGCTTTGTCCGATAATACTGTGAGAAGGATTGTTGGGGGAATGGTGTAGTTTGTGTTTTTTCTGCCGAGGAGATGCATCTGGATGCGTGTTATGCCGATGGAGCAGCCGACAGCTGGAGTGGGTTTTCCGCCGAATAGCTCCACCAACCCGTCGTAGCGGCCGCCGCCGTTAAACGACAACTGCTCCCCTTCAAGTTTCTGTTCAAAAATCATCCCGGTGTAGTATTCAAGCCCACGTGCGAATCCGAGGTCCACCTCGATCGAGATGTTTGGGTCAACGTTCATGATGAGTGAAACGATTGTTTCAAGGTTTTCCAGTGACTGCATGGCCTTGGGCCAGGGTGAAACCATGTCGCGGGCCCTTTCAACCACTTCCAAGCCTCCTCGATGCTCTGCGAGACGCCAAAGCGTTTCCACAGCGTCTTTATCGAGATGCTGCTCCATCAGCTGCCGTGCCTCTGTAAACATTTTGCGGTCGATGAGGGAAAGTATGATGTCCTGCGTTTTCTGCTCAACATTATCCATGATTCCCCTCATTATTCCGACGTGGCCTATCTTGAAACGCTGCTCAACAAGCCCCAGTCTCTGAAAAACATCCCTGCTCGCCAGAATAATCTCGGCATCGCTCATGGGGTCTCTGCTTCCGAAAAGCTCAAGCCCACCCTGCCAAAAC
>CAYTDX010000174.1:0-1749 GCA_964436655.1 uncultured Caldimicrobium sp. | reverse complement strand
TGTGATGGTGGATGTTGCGGAGGAGTTTTTGGCGAAGGGGCTGGAGAAGATAAGATGGAGTCTTGAGAAGTTTGTGGAGAAGAAAAGGATTACGAAGGAGGCCGCTGACGCGGCGTTTTCCAGAATAAGGACATCGACCAATCTGGCTGAAGCGGTTGTCGACACGGACTTGGTTATCGAGGCTGCTCCCGAAGACATCAAGATAAAGAAAAACATCTTCCAAGTGTTGAGCCAAAACGCTCCTGCCCACGCGATTCTCGCGACAAACACCAGCACACTGCCCATAACTGAAATAGCCTCAGCCACAAACAGGCCCGAGAAAGTCGTGGGCATGCATTTCTTCAACCCTCCGCCTCTTATGCCGCTGCTCGAAGTCATAGCGGGTGAAAAAACTTCTCAGGAGACTTTGGCGAAGGCTGTCGAGATAGGGAAAAAGATGGGGAAAACAGTCGTCATCTGTAGGAAGGATGTGCCGGGCTTCATCGTGAACCGGATACTGACGCCTCTTCTCAACCACAGCTGTCAACTCGTCGAAGACGGTGTCTACACTGTTGCCGAAATCGACTCGGCACTCCGCTACCGCCTCGGCCTACCGATGGGAGCCTTTGAGCTCGCCGACTACACAGGCATAGACGTTATCGTCCTAGCCAGCAAATCCATCAAGGAGAGAGACCCCAACACGCCGCCCGTATGTTCTCAGTTTCAGAGACTCTATGAGAAGGGGAACTATGGGCTGAAGAGCGGTAAAGGTTTCTATGAGTATCGGGGAGGAGTGTATGAGAGGCCGAGCATTCCGCGGGAAGCTGGTGAAAAGGTTGACTTGGTGGAGTTGATGGCTCCTGCGATAAACTCAGCGGCTTGGATTGTCCGCAACGGTGTCGCTTCGCTTGATGATGTTGAAACAGGTGTGAAGCTTGGCCTAGGCTGGCCGAAAGGTGTTTTCCAATATGCTGACGAGCTTGGCCTCGACAAAGTGGCCGCGGCGCTGACAAAAGCGGCGGAGCGCTATGGAGATTTCTACAGGCCAGATCCCCTAATTATGGAGCTGGTTAACCAGGGCAAACTCGGCGTCAAGACCGGCGCCGGGTTCTATACATACGCAGCTGCTGAAACAGGCTACACAGAGATATTAGTGGAGAGAAAACCCCCTGTGACAAAAATCATCCTCAACCGGCCCCATCGCCTCAACACAATCACTCCGCGAATGATTGAGGAGTTGATGGATGCGTTGCTGAAGGCTTGGAGCGATAGCGAGACACGGGTCGTGGTTCTACGGGGAGCGGGTGAAAGAGCTTTCTCAGCCGGCGCCGACGTAACAGCCTTCACCGAAATCAAGACAAGACAGGATGCTGAAAAGTTTCTACGAGCCTTCCAAGAGTGTATTAACATCATGGAGTCGATGCCCAAAGCGGTGATAGCAGCCATAGATGGCTACGCCCTCGGCGGAGGATGCGAGCTTATTCAGGGATGCGACATCAGAATAGCAACCGATAGGTCTGAATTTGGCCAACCCGAGATAAACCTTGGACTTATACCCGGCGCTGGTGGCACACAGCGGCTGCCTAGGCTGATAGGGGTCGCCAAGGCCCTTGAGCTAACCTTGCTTGGAAACCGAATATCCGCGGAAGAAGCCTACAGGATTGGTTTGGTGAACAAGGTGGTCAAGCCGGAGAACCTTGAGCAGGAGGTTCAGAGCCTTGCTGAGAAGCTTGCTTCACAGCCGCCGCTCGCGGTGAGAGCCGTCAAACA
>CAYTDX010000173.1:0-1753 GCA_964436655.1 uncultured Caldimicrobium sp. | reverse complement strand
TAAAATAATAACATAATTCTTTTTGAAAAAAGTGGTAGTGTTTTTGAAGGGTACTATAATCATAAACCTATGTCTGCTAAAGGAAGGTTTTTAATCTTAAGAAGGTTTAGAGCTGGTGATTGTGATCTTATGATAAAGGCTTACAGTCCTTATGGTCTTGTAAAGCTATTTGTATCAGAGGGACTTCTTCCGGAAAGGGGCTTTTTGGGTTATATGGAGCCTTTTAATCTTTTATATGCTGTTTATAATCAATCCGGAGATGTTTTATTTTTGAGGGATATAATTGGAGTAGATTTTTTTTCTTATTTATGTTTTAGGGATTATTCTGCCTACTTGTGGATGAATTCCTTGGTAAGCTTTGTAGAAAGGTGGTTTGTCCAATATGACCCAGAGCTTTTTAACATGCTTATAAATTATCTTAGACTAAATCCCAAAAACCGTGCAGTTTTACTTATAAAGTTCAAATTGGAATTTTTAAAACGCTTAGGTCTTTACAAAGAAGATATTTTTGATCAAAGGCTTATAAAAATTGCCAAAATTATAGCAGAGGAAGACAAGCTGATAAAACTTGAACGATTAAAAATAAATATAAAAGATATTTTGGAACTTGACACAGCAATAGATTCTCACCTTTCTACCTCTCTATAGTTTTCAAGTATCCTTTTGATTATGTCAGAAGTGGAAATGTCGAACTTGAATTCAACCCTTTCCACTTTGCCACCATAAGACAATACAAAATCTGCTCCTACAATATTTTTTATCTCCCAGTCTGCACCCTTTACAAGCACATGGGGCCTTATGGCTTTTATAAGCCTTTCTGGCGTGTCTTCATCAAAGATAACCACATAATCCACTGGCTTTAGATTATCAAGAAGATAGGCTCTCATTTCTTGTGGCACTATGGGCCTTTGAGGCCCTTTTATCCTTTTTATGGATTCATCAGAGTTCAAGCCTACCACGAGAATATCTCCAAATTCCTTTGCCTTTTTGAGATAGTAGGCATGTCCGGCATGCAAAATATCAAAGCATCCGTTAGTAAAAACTATTCTTTTATCTTCTCTCAAAGGTTCAATTGCCTTTAGCAATTCCTCAAGACTAAGAACCATAGCTTTTTAACATTATAGCTGTGGAGTATATCCTTTCATACTCCCTTGCGCTTCTTTCCCAAGAAAAATCTCTTTTCATACATCTCTTTATTATCTCTGCCCAATCCTTTGAATGGTCGCATATATACATATCGTAAAAAACCCTTGCCTTAAGTAAAGCATGCATAAGGTCTTTGCTTGAATACTCCTCAAAGGAAAAGCCGTTGCCCTCGTGAGGAGCTTTTACAAAATCCACTACCGTATCCTTTAAACCACCAGTTGCCCTTACAATGGGAACCGTTCCATACCTCATGGCTATCATCTGGGAAAGGCCGCAGGGTTCAAAAAGAGAGGGCATCAAAAACATATCCGCACCAGCAAAGATTTTATGGGCAAGCTCCTCATTGTATTCTATCCTGACCCTTACGCTTTCTGGATGCTTTTTCATGAATTCTATTAACATATCTTGATATCTTTCTTCACCAGAGCCGAGAAAGACAAGGTCAAAGCCTTCTCTTACAGCTTCGCACACAATACCTTGAACTATATCCAGTCCTTTTTGAGATGTTAGTCTTGAGACCATGCCCACAAGGGGTTTTTCATCCCTAGTTTTGAGGCCAAAGATCTCCTTTAGATGTTTTTTGTTTATCCATTTTCCTTTGGAAAAG
>CAYTDX010000172.1:0-1793 GCA_964436655.1 uncultured Caldimicrobium sp. | reverse complement strand
GGGGGAAACTCACCCCCGGACCCTCTCTATAGTTAGAGAGGAGGATGGACTCACCCCCAGCCCCTCTCTATAAAATAGAGAGGGGATTAATCAAAGTTTTCAAGGGTTCAAGAGTTCAAGGGATCAAAGAGGGTTCAGGGGTCAAAAGGGGTTCAAAAGTTCAAGAGGTCAAGGGGGCAAAGAGGGTTCAAAAGTTCAAGGGTTCAAGAGTTCAAGGGTTCAAGGGCTCAAGGGGTTATTTTTTTCGCTGTGGGCGGAAGAGGAAGAAGTAGCGAAAAACTCTGATGGTAAGGTAAGCAAGGAATGAAAAGATTGAGAGCAAGATGTAAGTTTCTCTGTTTTCAAGTCCTATTTGAAGGATTTTAATTATTGTGATTGAGCCGATAAGGAATGCGAAAAAAGGTCCGAGGTTTATGAATTCTGCTTCTTCAAGTGTTCTCAATTTTTTTATGTCTTCTTCTTTCAGGTGTTTTTGTGCTGTTGCGTGTGATAACATTGACTTTATAAGCGTAGGGTTTCCGCGTGAGGTCCTCAGGACCTCGTTTCGCAGAAGTTCTCTTTTTTCGGGTTCAAGTTCAGGAATGTATGTTTGAATGAGGTAATCTGTGAGTTTTCGGGAGCTTTCGGTGTCAAGTTCTTTAAGTTCTATTTTTTCAAACATTGAGTAAAGTGCTTTTAATTTCTTTTCGTTTTTGAGTTCTGTTGTCGTTGCGATTACAGTTGATGATTGCAAGAGGTCAAAGATGAATTCAATGGTTTGTTGAGTTGCGAGGTCAAGGTCGTCAATAAAGAAGATATAATTTTTGTTTTTGATTGATTTGATTATAACCTGAGGTGCGATTTTTGCTTTGATTGTGATTGTGCCGTCCGGTGTTATGTCAATTACTTCGTCTGTGTTTTCAATGTCGTTGTTTTGATAAAGTGTCTGGATTATGTCCGTGAAAAGGTTTGCTTTTGGTTTTGTTAGGTCTGCTTTTATGATTTTGATTTCCTTTTTCCATGCGGATTTGAGGCGTTGCGAGAGGCGAATGTCTTTAAATTCTTCTGCCAGGGCTGTTGGGCTTATGTCAATTCTGTGTGTTGCTCCTGTAATGATTGAAATTGCCTGTTCTAAAAGTGCGCTTTTCCCTATCCCCTTTTTTCCGATTATGAGGGTGTTCTTTCCAAGTAATGCGTTTATTATAATTTTTTTGAGTTCTTCTTTTCTTCCGAAAAATTTTGTGTCAAGGAAAATGCTCATGGCGGATTTATTTTTTGGTTCAAAAGCTCAAGGGATCAAAAGCTCAAGAGTTCAAGGGCTCAAAGGTTCAAGGGTTAGGAGATTTTGGCTTTGTCAATTTCTTTCATTAATCTTATGGTTTCTTTTATTATCTCTACAATTTGAATGAAGTGTTCCACATCTTTGCTTTCTAATTTTCTTCCCTTTCTGTTTTTGAGCCATTTATCCAAAACCTGATAGCCACCGATATAGAAATTCCATACATCTTCGGGAATACCATCAAAGTATTGCTCTTTATTTATCCATACTTTGCCGTTTTCATATTTTACAATCTCAACCTTGTTTGAAGCAATTATATCAAACTTTACACTTGAGGACAGTTGCTTTCTCATCAGGTGTAATTCAACAAGTTCTTTTCCTAATTCAGAAAGTTTCTTGAATTTTTCATAATCATCAACAAACGGAATTCTCGGGAAATCATATCTCAAAAATTCTTCGTATTTCTTCCTGTAGGTAGGAGAATATAGGACGGCGTAAATGTAATAAAAAATTTCTTCAGGAGTTAATTTTCGGT
>CAYTDX010000171.1:0-1802 GCA_964436655.1 uncultured Caldimicrobium sp. | reverse complement strand
CAAAACCCGCAAAAGATTTTGAATTTTGAGGTAACCCTGAGACCTTTAGCCTGCGAAGGTCTTTAAGAATTTCATTAGGGATTCCCCACACAAAGACCGCCCCCTCCCTCAGGGAAGGGGCGAAGGATGATAAAGGCTTCTGCTTAGATCTTAAATTGGGATGTAATGTCCCTAATTTCTTGAGCTACCCCTTTGATCTGAGAGCTTATTTCTCTAAGTCTTCCTGCTAAGGAGACGAGATTTTCAACGGTATTCCGGATATGGTTGGCCTGCTCCTCATTAATCATCACTTTGTCTTTAACCCCAAGAATGTGCTCAGAAACAGTACTTACCACAATGGTCTGTTCTTCTACGGCTGAGGCAATGGCAGTTGAGGCATCCTCTACCTTTTTGATAAGATTGACGATATCTTCAACCCCGGTGGAAACCTCAGAACTGCTATCCTGAAGAAGCCTGATCTTTTCAGCAATGGTTTTGGTGGCCTCCTGGGTCTGTCTCGCAAGCTCCTTGACCTCATTGGCTACCACGGCAAAGCCTTTACCAGCCTCGCCTGCTCGGGCTGCCTCAATGGAGGCATTAAGGGCAAGAAGGTTAGTTTGCTCGGCAATGTTATTAATAAGATTGACAACCTCGTCAATCTCGGTGGAGGCCTCTTTTAAAAATTCAACTTTACCTTTAGTTGCCTCAACTGTTGAGACCGTCTCCCTTACCACCCCTGAAGAATCCTGAGCCCTTTGAGAAATCTCCGTAATGGCAGAGGATAATTCTTGCAGGGATTTGGATATCTCTTCCATACTGGAGAGGATCTCTGTTGAAGAAATGGAGATAAATTCTGCCTTTTCCTTGAACTCGAAACTTGCCTCTTCTAAGGTTTTCACCTCTCCCTCAAGTTTCTCTGCTCCAGAGAAAAGGACCTTAATCTTTTCTACAAAACTTCTCATGATTCCACCGAGGGTTTCCATAAATTGATTAAAGTATCTTGAAAGCACTCCCACCTCATCCTCAGCCTTCACCTCAAGTCTAAAGGTGAGATCTCCCTTTCCGCTTGCAAGCTCCTCCATAGCCTGTGCAGTTGAAAGAAGATTTGAGGCGCAACCCTTTAAACTCCTATTCAGAAAAACATAATAAAACAGGGCTAACAGCACAAAAACCGCAACAATGGCTGCAGAAATACCTCTGAAAAGGTTGAGGATTACAGAGGCATCTCGTCCCAGGACAACATAGCCTATGTCTTCACCTTTGAAGGATCTAAGAGGAACTCTTACAAAGTAAAGGCTTCCGTGTTCAAAAACCTCATCCTTTTTAGCATGCTCAATAACCTCATTCAGGAGTTTGGGATCAAAATCTTTGGATGAGGCATAAAGAATGACATCCCCCACAAGCTTAGCCTTCCCCTCTCTTATGTAAAAGTCCATGATCTTTTCAAGATCCTTTTTAAGAATGATAGCAAAATGGGTGAGCTCTTTTCTTTCCTTCAAAAAGTTATTTACATAAGCCCCAAGGTCCTGTCCGGATTCAATAGAGCCAAGAAGCTCCCCATTGGCCACAATGGGAACAATTGTACGATAGATCAGACCCTCTCTTCCAGGCTCAAGCCCAAGCACTGGTTTCCTGTCCTTTTGAGCAGAGGCTATAGCAAATCTAAACCCTGAAAGGTCATCCAGCTTCACATCTTCTCCCACTTTTCTGAAGGTCCTAACAAAGGAACGAGGACCTGGAAGATGAAGGTGTATCTTTGGTCTTACGCCTGTTTCTCTCTCAATTGCTTTAAGTAAAGGCTCAGAAACATCTCTCAACAATCT
>CAYTDX010000170.1:0-1827 GCA_964436655.1 uncultured Caldimicrobium sp. | reverse complement strand
GAGGCCATGGCGAGAGTTATGGCGTAGAGGAAGTTGTTTGTCTCGACCGGTAGAAACGGCAGGTATGCGACGTCTCTTTGAAGCTGCGAGCTTCCGAACTCGGTTAACTGCCTAAGAAACAGCTGGGGGTCAAATTTGAGAAGAAACCCGGTCGAGAGTATTAGTGCTTCGATAAAGAGCCCCACGAAGACGAGGGCGGAGACCATGAACGCGGAGTACTTGATGCCGACGATGTTGAGCAGAATGAGAAGGGATGCGAGAAGTCCCGCCAACACACCTATAGACGGAATAGTCACTCCCATGACGGTTATGTCGGGAAACATCAAAACCGGGAAAAGCTGGCGGAGATAGCCCGCGGCTGCCACGGCGAACAGGGAGATGCAGACAATGTAGGCAAGCAGCATCGCCCATCCCGCTACGAAGCTGACGACGCTATTGAAAGCCTTCAACCCGTAGACATGAACCCCGCCGGAATAGGGGTAGGTGGGACCCAGTTCGGCATACATCAGCCCCACAGTTGCATACAGTAGGGCGGCTATGGCGAAGGCTATCGGCGCCGCTCCGCCTGCGTAGAGAGTTATGACTCCAAGGGCTATGAATATGTTGGGCCCTACGTCTCCGTATCCGAGGGCGAAGGAGCCGAACCAGCCAATCTCCCGCCTATAGCCCACCTGACGCCCCTTAGACAAACAAGTCGCCTACCGTTGACCGCCGGAAAGCGTGAATATAAAGCAGAAAACCGTTTCAAAAAAAGACTTTAAAACAAGTTTATGAAGCAGTCTAAAACCTTTCCGAGAAGCTTTCGAGAGAAGGTCGTCGACATCTGACAGAGATGAAGCGGTCAGCACTAGGATAGCTTGGTTACGCAAGGCTCTCGACGAATGCTCCATTATTTGCTCCGCCAACTCGACTCCTCGCGGTCCTCCATGTATAGTGGGGTCGTGGAAGCCCGGTTCATCAGGCAGGTAGGGAGGGTTGGCGACCACCATGTCTAATGAGCGGGGGCGAAGCGGCAGAAGCGAGGCGTTAAGGAGGTGTAGACGGGGTTTTAGGTCTTTGAGTTTCTCGGCTGCAATCCGTAGAGCTTCTGGGTCTATGTCTATCCCTATTATGTCATCGGACTTCTCGGCAAGGGCCTTCAACACCTCGCCTGTCCCACATCCTACCTCCGCCACCATCTGGACATGGGATGTTTTGGCTACACAGTCTATTGTTAGAAAAGTGTCTTCACGAGGAGTGTAGGGCTCGGTCATGGATAGGTCCGGGTCATGGTTCTCGGAAACATGACTGCGGAGCGGATGTTCTTCAGCCCGAGAAGCCACTGGACAAGCCTCTCCACACCCAGCCCGAACCCGCTGTGAGGAACGCTACCATACTTCCTCAAGTCAAGATACCACTTGTAGTCAGACGGCTCCAGCCCCTCTTCCACAATCCTCGTCAAAAGCTGTTGGTAATCATGTATTCTCTGTCCACTTCCCACTATCTCGCCGTATCCCTCGGGGGCAAGCAGGTCAGCGGAGAGTGTTAGCTCGGGGTTGGCTGGGTCGGGCATGTGGTAGAAGGCTTTGGCTTTCTTCGGGAAGTGGGTGAGAAAGAATGGTTTGTCGAATTCCATGGTTAGGATTTTCTCTTCGTCGGCTCCTAGGTCAGAACCCCATTCCAGTTGGACGCCCTTTGAGGCAAGGATGTCTAGGGCCTCGGAGTATTTTACACGATGGTATGGTGGCTCAACCGATTCCGGCGACCTCTCCCGTCCCAGCAGCTTCAATACATCCCTTGAATTCTCCAAAGTCTCGGCGCTCGCCTCCCCCACCAGCCTCTCAACAA
>CAYTDX010000169.1:0-1845 GCA_964436655.1 uncultured Caldimicrobium sp. | reverse complement strand
CGTCTGGAAAAATTAAAATTTACAACAGCTATAATCAAGACTTCTTAACTGATGAACTTGATGGAAGTTTTTTCGTGTTTTACAACGAAACTAGAGAAATTGGTAACTATTCTTTAAAAGTTGTTGCAATTGGGGAAAACTTAAATGCTATATATGAGTCTTTCTTCGAAGTAAGAAGTTTTGTTGAGTTTGATATAGAAAGAATATCTAAAACATTAATTGATATTGGGCATTCAAATTTTGTTGAAATAAAAATAAAATCTAATTCTTATGCAGAAAATGTAACTGTTATTGAAAAAATACCGAATGAATTTTTAGAAGTCAGAGTATATGGAGGAAGAATTGAAAGAAAAGAAAACGAAACATGGTTGATATGGCAGTTTGATAGGTTAAATGAGGGTGAGGAAAAAGAATTAAAATATGTATTCACTATTCCAGATGTAAAACCTGCAATTTATCTAGCAGGTCCAATATCAGTTCTTTACAATAATTCGAACGAATTCCAAGAAGTTAAGCCATGGACTTTTATAGTAGTTGATGTAGTTTACTACTTCTTCAAATTTTTACCTTATTACAAGACTAATGTTTTACAGTATCCTGTAGATGCTGTTCATCATCTAGTTTACAATTCTTATGAAGTTTATAGAGACGCTGTTGTGATGTGTAGAAATAATATGAATTATACTTTTAGGTTACTTCTAACAGATGAGGCAGATGATGATGCAGGAATATTGCAAAATTGGGAATTACAGGTAGCCACTCCTTCATGGCAACCAATAACCACTAGCGGAACCAATGGTTGGAAATTATATCCTGGAGAAACAAATCCACATACTTCGCAAAGTGGAGTAGGAACTGGCGATACTTGTACTAAGAATCCAACAACTGCTAACGGTGACAAATGTGAGTGGGATGGTTATCTTGTATGGAATATAACCATTACACCTTCAGCTCCTCTAGGTTTAAATAAAATAAGAATATTACCAAAAACAAGAACAACAGGTCCTATGTTTGAAACTAATGTTTTGTATACTTATTTAATAGATTGTGTTTACCCTTACGATGTAAATTTAGTCAGACCGATAAAAATATTTTCTCCTACTGGTGAGCCAATAGATAGAGTTTTGAGAGGCCATTTGGCAAAAATAGTAATACCATTGGCTAACTATAACACAAGCTTTGATAAAACTGTTAATGTTTCTATAAAAATTTTAAATTCTCAAACAGGTGAAGAGGTAGATTGGTTTGTTTTAGAAGGTAAAACAAAGGGAGTAAATATACCTAGAACTTTAAATCCGCCAAACTGGAATACTTCTATTGTTAGTTTTACTGTTTTTGTTCCTGATAATATTGAAGCTGTAACCTACAAAGTTGTTGTCAATATTTCTTCAGATTCTTCTTTTGTAACTCATGAAAAGACCTTTGACATTTATACCGATGATTCTTCTTTATCAACGGATGTTGTACTATTTTCTTCTACACCAAGAATGCAAGGTGCGAACTGTGAAAGCTCTGATGGTACTACTTGTAATAGTTACACAGACTATTCTTCAGACTGTGCCGGAAGTTACTATTGTTATAGAGATGTTAGAATAATTTCTGTTTGTAATTTTGGCGATTTCAATTTAACAGTAAATGTTACAGATCAGACTACCGGATTGCATAGATATTTCATTCCAGAAAGCACTCCCGCAGTTCCACAACCAGATGTTAACGAATCTGGAGGAACTGTTTTGAGATGGTATAATGTTAAGCTAAATACTTCTTCTTGTTTTCAAGCTGAAATACCCTACAGACCTACTGACGATGTTGGAGAAGAAACCTATTATCTTACTGTAGAATGGA
>CAYTDX010000168.1:0-1877 GCA_964436655.1 uncultured Caldimicrobium sp. | reverse complement strand
CCATCGGCTTCTCGATTAATATGTCGCAGCCGTGGTCGAGGAGTTTCAGGGCGAGGGAAGCATGTGTTGTCGATGGTGTGCATATTGTTACCGCGTCGGGACGTGTTTCCATCAGCATGGTGTCCACTTCAGTGTATACGTGCTCGATTCCGAACCGTGCAGCCGCTTTTCCCGCTCTCTCTCTGTCTATGTCGCAGACCGCCACTACCTCGGATTCCCCAAGCTCCTTCAACACTCTGATATGGTTGACGCCCCAAAACCCGGCGCCTACCACAGCCACGTCAACCATGCATCAACACCTCACACCGTCGGCACAAACCAGACATAGGAAAAATGTTTAGACAACTCACGCAACATGTCTATCCGCAGACCAGCCACCACAACACCGTCAAACCCCGTGAATGAGCCCAGCTTCTCAGGCGAAACATCCTCAGCATCCACAACAGAAACCTTCACCCGCCTGCCCTTCAAAGCATCCACAAACCTCTCACCAACCATCTCAGGACAACCTACAACGAGAAGCCTAAACTCCCTCCTATACTTTCTCGAAACCTCCCGCACCTGAGACAGCACAGAAGCCTCGGCTCTGTAGACCGTTTTCCTCATCTTCGTATAGAGGTTGTTGAGAAGAGGTGTATCCCTGTGCATCCTGTACGCTTTCACGGCGTCGAGATGCTCATGGTAGAGAACAGCTTCACGTGTAAAACAATTCATGACAAGCTCCTTATGTCCATGAAGAATAGCCATCTCTATCAGGGTCCACGCCTCAACCGCTTCCGACAGAATATTCCACAAAGAAGCTATCTCAGCCAGCTCAGGCGACTGGAAAAAAGTCGCGCCCAGCTTTTCGAGAACTGGGCTCATTTTCTCGGATGAGCTCCAGGCTGGCAGAAGTTTTCCTGTTGCGGAGACTGCGCCTACGTAGTTGGTCTCCGTCGGGTCTGCCGCTGAGCTTCTGGTGAAGAGGTTGAGGAGGTGTCTGCATTCGCCGGGCTTGGTCAATCCAGAGACAGTGAGCCGCTCGGCTTGACGGAGTTTTTCTCCCACTGTTTTGACGAGGTTTTCTGCAGAGTGTAGTGTGTCGCGGCCTTCCTTGATTGTGTTGACCGTTATCCATACTTCTTGGTAGCTCTTCTCGGGCTGTCGTGTGACTGTGAGCTTGTTTTCGGCGCATAGCTTGATGAATTCTTGTTTGGACATACCGCGATGTAGGCTGGGGTTGTATTCTGATGCTTTCTTCTCGACGTAGGGGTCGGGTGTGTAGAATACTGTCTGAAACCCCTGTTTCGCCAGCTTAGCGGCTGCGGCTACGCCTGTTTCATCCATCGCCGCCAGCAGAACCTTCATGCACCTTCTCACCCAGCAACACACGGTGAAGCCAAAACACCGTCAGCCTATGCCAGCCAACAACCCACACAAGAAAAACAACAACACCAGCAACAGTCCTCGCAACCGATACAGCAACCGATGCAGCTGAGCCGTCGAGCACCGCTAAAACGATGTAGGCGATGGACGATGACGCAGCCAAGAAAAGAAGCCACACAACCGTCACCAGCACCAACACCTTCAGAAAACCCCTGCTCAAGGCAACCACCTCCTAATAAACAGGAAATATGTCAAAAGCGAGAGAACAGCAGAGTATAGGCAGAGGAGAAAAAGCCTCCAGACGACAGCGGGCTCCGTGAGCTTTTCCCCCGCGGTTAGGAGACGCACAACCGTTACAGGAGCTTTCCTGTCCACGTTGGCGGTTATGACGCCGGAGTTTATTATGGTTGGCCGTGTCGGCGCTTTTTTCCCGCTCCGCAGGCCGCCGAGCGAATAAATGATGTGAAACTCGTTCATGATGTGTGGAAGGAGGGCGACGATGGCTGCGACCT
>CAYTDX010000167.1:0-1914 GCA_964436655.1 uncultured Caldimicrobium sp. | reverse complement strand
CTATATACATCTCATCCCCCATAGGAACGAAATGGAGCTGGAAAAATTCGAGGGCATAGTGTCCGCGCTTCTTACACCATCAACGGCTTACAGAGAGAAGATGGCTGAGCTTATAGAGTTCCATCTTAAACATGGGGTAAACGGGTTCTTCGTTCTAGGCACGACGGGAGAAGGTGTTAAACTCGGGCCCTCGGCTAGGCAGGAGGTGGCTGAGGCGGCTGTAGAATACGCGGGTTCACGGGGCCTCGTTATAATCCATGTAGGCGCCTCGGACATGGACACGGTTAAACAGCTCACACGCCACGCCTCGAGAATAGGTGCACACGCCGTCTCAGCCGTCGCCCCGTTCTACTACAGATACGACCCCGACTCACTCACATCCTTCTACCAATCCATCGCAGACATCTCCTCCGTTCCCGTGCTGGTCTACAACAACCCCGGTCGACAGGGATACAGCATCCCCTTAGAAGGTCTTCAGAAGATTCTTGAAACAGTCAAGCCGACGGTTGGGTTGAAGGAGAGCAGCGGAGACCCTGACACACTCCTCCAAGTGTTCAAAAGATTCAAGGGAAGCAGGTTTCTGGGAGCCGGCGGAGACCACCTCATGGTCTACAGCTTCATCATAGGATATCGCGTTCACGTAAGCTCCCTCTCCTCAATTTATCCAGAAATCGCCAAACAAGTATTTGACTGTGTGAAAAATGGTAAGCTGGATGAAGCTCTCAGGCTTCAGACCACACTTAACAAGGTCAGAGCGGCGCTTAAGAAAATCGGGCCAGACATGGCGTCCAACCGCTACGCCCTCAAACTAAGAGGCATAGACATCGGCGGCCCCATACCGCCCACACGCGACCTAACACCCGAAGAGAAAAAAACGCTGGAAAACCTTCTGCCCAAGGAGCAGGAGCTAAGGGCATAAAAATGTCTCCAACAGTTGTGACTCTCGGCGAATCACTCATTCAACTCAACGCGGTAACAAGAGGCCCACTTAGACATGTCACGTTGTTCGAGCGGCATGTCGCCGGGGCGGAGACAACCGTTGCCGTTTGCGTGAGAAGGCAGGGTCTCGACTCAGGGCTTATCACAAGGGTCGGTGATGACGAATTCGGAAAATGCATCATCAACTGGGTTAGAGGAGAAGGAGTAGACATCTCACATGTGAAAATCGACCCAGAAGCACCTACAGGAATTTACTTTGTCCAGCGGGGCTTTCCGATACCGGCGAGGAGCAAAATGTTCTACTACCGAACAGGCTCAGCGGGAAGCAGACTATCACCCGAGGACATCGACCCAGACTACATCGGGTCAGCCAAAGTCTTCCACGTGACAGGCATAACACCCGCGCTGAGCGAAACAGCGAAAAACGCCACATACAAGGCCGTAGAAGCAGCTGTCTCGAACGATGTCACCATCTCATTCGACACAAACATAAGGCCCGTGCTGTGGAAAACAAACGAAAGAGCCGTCAAAACCCTGATGCCGATAATAGAGAAGACCAACATACTTTTCACAGACCCCACGGACGCATCTACACTGCTGGGAACCACTGACCAAGACACAATCATCAAAACCTTTCTCAACATGGGTGTGGATATTGTGGTGCTCAAAATGGGTGAACGCGGAGCCTTGGCCGCGGACAGAAACAACAGAGCATCCGCCGCCCCTATCCCTGTGTATGTCGAGGACCCGATAGGCGCAGGAGACGCCTTCGCAGGCACATTCATAACATCCATCCTGAAAGGCAGAAGCCTCAACGAATCACTCCAACGAGCAACCATAGCAGGCACCCTCGTGGTAACAGTAAGAGGAGACGAAGAAGCTCTCCCCACCGAAGAAGACATAGACACCAACATCAAGCACATAAACATCCATCCAAAAGAATAGAAACATCAACCCGTCAAACATCAAAAACTG
>CAYTDX010000166.1:1048-1930 GCA_964436655.1 uncultured Caldimicrobium sp. | reverse complement strand
GCCGCAATTTTATCAAAATTAACAGTTGCGAGCCTACCTATAAGGAATTGAAACAACAGTTTCTCAAACTCCTCAAACGACATAATTCCTTGTTGCGAGCCTACCTATAAGGAATTGAAACGTTCCTCTAACTCGGGGTCTGAACCGATGGTAACAACGTTGCGAGCCTACCTATAAGGAATTGAAACCCAGAAAACCATCTATCACAATGTCAATGCTCCTTGTTGCGAGCCTACCTATAAGGAATTGAAACAGTCTCTCATTTCAAAACCCTCATCCAACAAAAACTGTTGCGAGCCTACCTATAAGGAATTGAAACTGAAGTATTTTCAGAGACTGAATTGGAAAAATTTAGGGTTGCGAGCCTACCTATAAGGAATTGAAACTCACACAAAAACCGCCCATCAGTTGATAGATGATGTGTTGCGAGCCTACCTATAAGGAATTGAAACTCCCCCAAATTGATAATGGTGCCATTGTGAAACAATAGTTGCGAGCCTACCTATAAGGAATTGAAACAACTGTGATTTTTTAACTTTCAACCTCGGCGGGAAGAGTTGCGAGCCTACCTATAAGGAATTGAAACATGGAAACACCCTCAGAATGGAGATGACCAATCTTGGTTGCGAGCCTACCTATAAGGAATTGAAACTATTTTTCCCGAAATCCAGACAATGTGCATAAAAACTGTTGCGAGCCTACCTATAAGGAATTGAAACTTGGATATGATCAGTATGGATTTCCTGTTGAAATTCCGGCGTTGCGAGCCTACCTATAAGGAATTGAAACATATACTGGACAATAAAAACCCGCAAATTCCCCATTCAGTTGCGAGCCTACCTATAAGGAATTGAAACTATTTTTCCCGAAATCCAGACAATG
>CAYTDX010000166.1:0-948 GCA_964436655.1 uncultured Caldimicrobium sp. | reverse complement strand
AAAAACCCGCAAATTCCCCATTCAGTTGCGAGCCTACCTATAAGGAATTGAAACTCTTATCCTCCTGCAAAAACATTTGAAGAGCCTTCGCAGGTTGCGAGCCTACCTATAAGGAATTGAAACAAAGAGGAGTTTTAGGATTAAATCAAATTTCAGAATAGTTGCGAGCCTACCTATAAGGAATTGAAACTATCCTTCAGATAGATTTTGGGAATATTTGCTTCGTGTTGCGAGCCTACCTATAAGGAATTGAAACTTGACAGAGCGGTATTACTTTCCGGACTTTCTTCCAGGGTTGCGAGCCTACCTATAAGGAATTGAAACCAACATATACACTTGACAATTTTGATTTTTTTTTGTTGCGAGCCTACCTATAAGGAATTGAAACTATTTCTGGATTTCCTGATATGGAAGATTTAGCTATTGTTGCGAGCCTACCTATAAGGAATTGAAACCAAACCTGCAATGTTTACTATTGTGTATTGTTTATTGTTGCGAGCCTACCTATAAGGAATTGAAACATGTCAGGATTTTATTTTTATCAGCCAGAGACAAGGAGGTTGCGAGCCTACCTATAAGGAATTGAAACTAACCCCTAAAATTGACCTATCAACAATATTTATTTGTTGCGAGCCTACCTATAAGGAATTGAAACTTTGCTGTTGTTTAAGGGTAAGGGGAGGGATAAAAGATGTTGCGAGCCTACCTATAAGGAATTGAAACTATGTGGGCATGAGAGGCTTCTTGAGAGGCACAGGGGTTGCGAGCCTACCTATAAGGAATTGAAACTACAATACTGCAGAAGGCAATGATCTATACTCAAATGTTGCGAGCCTACCTATAAGGAATTGAAACATGAGATAGATGAAATGAAAAAATCCGAATATTTTAACGTTGCGAGCCTACCTATAAGGAATTGAAACAAATTTAAAAATGAGACTCATTATA
>CAYTDX010000165.1:0-1942 GCA_964436655.1 uncultured Caldimicrobium sp. | reverse complement strand
GCATTCTTTAAACCCTCATTCCCATCTATGATTACAAGCTTTATGTTCTTTCCTTCAAGCCCCCTGTGATATAGCTCGTTTAAGAAATTAACCCATGCTTGCTCGCTCTCACCATAACTTGCCACCTTAAACCCTATCACCTCCCCAACACCACCCCCCATTATCCCATACGCGCATAATATTACACGCCTGGCTGATGTAACAGGGCTTTTCAGCTTTATATATACCCCATCAAGGATTATTATCTCATACTTGTCCTCCAACTTCCTTTCCAACCACCGGTTTATCTCATCGTTTATCTCCTTCACTATTCGGCTTACAGTGCTTTTACTTATGTAGTAACCCTTATCAAATAATTCCCTTAAAACCTTGTATATCTTCCTTACACCTACACCATCAAAAAACATTCGTCTTATCATCCTGTTTATCTTATCACTCCTTCTTTTATACCTTTCAATGAAACTGTACTTCACTGAAATATTCCTTAACCTGCCAAGCTTTATCTTAATATCACCATAGTTCGTACTAAACCACCTATATCTGTATCCGTTACGGTAATCCTTACGGTTATCTGTCCGCTCATACCTCAATGAGCCTGCTATCTCATCAAGCTCATATCTTGCACATCCTTCAAGAAACTTCTTTAGCATCATAAGTGTAAACCTGTCCAGCTCCTTATATACACCGTCCTTAAACTGCCTGTAGTAGTTGTATATCTCATCACTATTTAGGTATAATGTTTTTGCGTTCATGTGTCCTCCTTATCTTTAATATTCCCGGTATAACCGGGGTTTTAAGGGTAAGGAGGTTTTTTATTTTGCCTCTTTACCCTCTTTTTTTAGTTTATTAAATTTACACACTTTCCGGGACACGACCTCCTATCTGTGTATACACATCGTGAACAGTTAGAGAGAAGGATTTTAAAAATTATAGAATTATTTGTGGCTCAAGGTGTTTGAAGTACCTGGGATTAAGATAACCCGGTATTCAAAACTTACCACCTTAGAGGAGGAGGTTTGTAGTTGGTAAGTTGTGATTACCTACAAAGAATTATACCAAATTGAACCTGTAAAAGCCCGATGAGAAGATAAGGAAGGTTTATGATATGACGCATAATGTAACAAAGACAGCCAAAATACTTGGTTGTTCGAGGACGACGGTCTATAAGTGGTTAAGGGCGGAAAATCTTTGTAATAGATCCAGAGCACCCAAAAAACCGAGAAGGAAGATATCTGATGACATAATTGAGCTTATAAAGCAGGAAAGGATAAAGACTAATTATGGCAGGAGAAGGCTTAAACACTGGCTTTCTGCAAAATATTCAATTTTTATTTCGGAAAACACTATAGCGTATTATCTTCGTAAGTTTAAGCTATCCAAACCAAGTGAAGCTTCCCGACTTAATGTCGGGGCTTCACTTTCTTTGAGGGACTATGTCCCTCAAACTCCCCAAAGGTTTTTATTTTCTTTGGGGATTCAAAGGGGAAACCCCATTTGAATTTTACTAAAACTGCCAGAATGTGCAGTTTTAGTAAAAGCAAAGGTCAAGATACAAAGGCGTAACATACTACAACCATGAAGAATTAAAGCCGTTAGAACACTTTCAGATAGACACGAAAGAAATACTTGATTCAAGGACATTACCGAAAGAAGTATACTTACACATAATAGACAGGAAGCTTCCGATTTATCAGTATACAGCGATAGATGTAAAGACGAGAATGAAGTTTATAGGTTATGGTTATAACAATACAAGGACGAACGCCCTTGCATTTATGAGTGTGCTTGTATGGCACATAAGGAGACATGGTATAACACACAGGCTTTATTTTCAGACGGACTGGGGAACAGAATACGGAGGAGTATCACAACTAACATGGCTAAAGTTACAGAAAGAAGTATTTGAACCGATGAATGTATCATTGCTTAAAATAAGAAAAAG
>CAYTDX010000164.1:0-1964 GCA_964436655.1 uncultured Caldimicrobium sp. | reverse complement strand
GTTCTTCACAAGGCCATTGTGGCGAAGAATATAGAAGAACTTCTTACCCAGTTCAAGTAAATTCCTATCCCTCTCACTTCATCCCTACCAGCAAAGGATGGGGAGCATAACCACCTTTAAAGCTATAGACCTAAAGGTCTTAGGCCTATCTAAACATTTTATTGCAGGTTAAAGGCTTTCTACCGCCCTACTATCAAAGAGCTTTACACCCCTTTCCTGAAGGAGATCAATGGTCCTTTCAAGATTATTGGTTCTCAAAACCACAAGGGCCTCTTCACCACTCTTTTCCACAAAGGCATAAACATATTCCACATTGATATCATGCTCGTAAAGTATCCTTAGAATCTCAGCCAGACCCCCTGGTTCATCCTTTACCCCAACGGCAATGACACTGGTAATTTTGGTCGTAAAACCTGCCTCCTCAAGGACCCTTTTAGCTAAATCCGGATTATTTACAATCATACGGAGGATTCCAAAATCTGAAGTGTCAGCAATGGAAAGGGCCCTGATATTGACCCCTCCCTTGGCCAGAGCCTTTAAGGCCTCATAAAGCCTTCCCTTCTTGTTTTCCAGAAAAACAGAGATCTGTTTGATCTTCATGACCTCCCACCTCCAGCAATTTTATATGGGTTGCTCAATGTTTTTTCACTTAAAGTCCCCTCTTATCTATTATTCTTTTGGCCTTACCCTCGCTTCTCGGGATGCTCTTTGGTTCAACCAGGGTCACCTTGACCCTTATGCCTACCGTTTCTTCAATGCGTTTTTCAAGTTTTCTTCTCAGGTCCTCTATTTCTCGCACCTCATCAGAAAAGGTCTCTCGGGACATCTCCACCTGCACCTCAATCTCATCTAAGTGCTGAGGCCTTGTAAGGATAATCTGATAGTGGGGCTCCACTCCCTGAACCTCAAGGATGGCCTTTTCAATCTGATAGGGAAAGAGCATAACGCCCCTGACCTTAATCATGTCATCGCTTCTTCCGCGGATCCTTTCAATCTTTATGGCTGTTCTTCCGCAGGGGCATTCCCCTGAGATAAAGGCAGTAATGTCCCTTGTCCTAAACCTGAGCATAGGAACTCCCTCTTTAGTAAGGGTGGTCAAAACGAGCTCTCCTCTCTCACCCTCAGGTAGAGGTTCTCCAGTTTCAGGGTCAATTATCTCGGGATAGAAGTGATCCTCCCAGATGTGAAGCCCCCTTTGTTCAGGACACTCATGAGCAACCCCTGGTCCGATAATTTCCGTAAGGCCGTAAACATTGTAGGCCCTGATTCCAAATCTCCTCTCAATTTCTCTTCTCATCTCATCTGTCCACATCTCTGCCCCAAAGCTTCCAGCCTTGAGTTTAAGTGCGGTTGGCTCAATCCCCATTTCTTCTCGGGCATATTCCGCCAGATAGAGGGCATAAGAGGGGGTGCAGCAAAGGACTGTGCTTCCAAAGTCCCTCATAAGCTCAATCTGTCTTCTCGTATTTCCCGCTGAAGCTGGAACAATTGTTGCCCCAATGGTTAAGGCTCCGTAGTGGAATCCTAAGCCCCCTGTGAAAAGCCCGTAACCATAAGCAATCTGAATGATGTCTTCCTTGGTAACCTCCATCATAGTAATAGATCTTGCCATAACCTCCTTCCAGACCTCAATATCACCCCTTGTATAACCCATAACAACAGGTTTCCCCGTAGTTCCACTTGAGGAGTGAATCTCCACAATTTCCGAAAGAGGAACGGCAAACATCCCAAAGGGATAGACCTCTCGCAGATCTGCCTTGCTGGTAAAGGGGATGTAACGGATATCTTCAAGGGTCTTTATATCCTCTGGTTTAATCCCTGCAGTATCAAACCTTTTGCGATAAAAGGGCACTCTCTCATAGGCATATTTAACCACCCTTTTTAGCCGCTCAAGCTGAAGCCCTCTTAATTTCTCCCTGGGCATGGTCTCAAGTTCTTTATTCCAGAACATCACTCAACCTCCT
>CAYTDX010000163.1:0-1979 GCA_964436655.1 uncultured Caldimicrobium sp. | reverse complement strand
GAAGCTTACCGACAGAAGCGATGCACCGAAACCCAATCATAAACACCACTCTAAAAACCTATCTCCAAAAAGGATTATCTACATGATTCGAACAGGCCCCAGTGGGAAAACCTCACAATGTTACTATAGACTAGCAACCAGAGAGCCGACGGAGAACAGGTGTCTGGTGATTGGCGCCACACTCTATGCGTCGTGCCCTACGGCCTGATTACCTACTGTTTCCACAATTCATCTCCTACAATAGCCCAATATCATTTGGAGAATATTTTATCCGGTGAAAACCGGGAAGCAGCAGAGCAAAGCCAGATGAGCAACTACGCATTGAGGTAAAAATCATTTTATCTTGTCTGAAGAGCATTGTTTATTTCTCTTGATATTTCCTTTGCAATGGCCGCTATGAGGTTTGCTCTTGCGTTCATTATCTCTATTCCTATTAGCTGCCCTTCTTTATCATATTCCAATCTAATGTCCTCATTCTCCTCTCTGCTATCGTAGACTTCGCCGTCTCTCAAAACCATGTAAATAATGTCTGCTTCAGGGTCGTAGGTCACCTTCATTTCTCTCTTACACCTACTTTTATCCATCTCCCTTTTTTAACTTTTCTATCAACTTCCTCTTTAAACTCTTTACAGGGATACACTGTGGCGATATAATAACTGTCATCCTCGGTTCTGTAAATAACCACCAAGGGAATCTTCTCATCATGAAACTCTACCTTTCTGATAGCTACATAAAGCCTAGTAACAACATCGAAGTAAATATGTTCAGGGCTATTCAATACCTGATTGATAAGTTCCATCCTCAACCTTCTGAGCTTAATCTTCTCGCTTGCATGTCTAGATAGTATTAAATCCACCAACCATCACTCAAAACAATACACCATAAAACAAATTTAACCAATTCCCACCATATTACAAAAATGTCTGTACCAACATAATGATAGTTCTGATGCTATGTGGGTTTGGCTGAATTCTAGGCGTCGCTCAGAGCGTGCCATAAAAACGTTCCCTATACGTATACCACTGCCTTGGCTCTCTTCCCCCTGCAACGAAGAGCTTATAGCTAAAATGCAATCATCTTAGGGAGCATGCAGTCCAACACCCTGGCCCCCCTCGGTTAACGTGAAGGAGCAAACTGGATACAGTTATATATGATTGGGATTTTTTATGGCTTGATGTCGACTGCCACGGCGCTCAACAAATACCGTAATTTCAGCGAGTGGTTTGACAAGCTTTTGCTCGAAGCGCGGATTGTGGATGACCGTTTTCCTGTTAAGGGTTTCTCTGTTTATTTGGAGAATGGGGCCTATATTTTGAGACGTGTGCGTGAGATGTTGGAGAAGGAGCTGCGGGAAACGGGCCATAAGGAGATGATTTTCCCGCTTGTGACGACTGAGGAGCTTCTCGGTAAGGAGGCGCAGCACATCAAAGGCTTCAGCACAGAAGTGTTTGTGATAGAGTCGGCTGGAGGTAAACCGCTTGATGTTAAGCTGATTGTTAGGCCGACGAGCGAGACCATCATGTATCCCATGTTCAAGCTGTGGATACGGAGTCACGCAGACCTTCCTCTTCTCGTTCACCAGAGCAACATGGTTTACAGGCATGAGACCAAGGCGACGAGGCCTTTGCTACGGGTGCGGGAGATTCCTTGGAATGAGGCGCATACTGTTCATGCGACGGCTGCGGAGGCTGAGCAACAGGTTAGAAAAGCTGTGGAAATTTATCGCAAAGTGTTGGACCAGCTTGGACTCGCCTACCTCGTGTTAAAGAGACCTGATTTCGACAAGTTCCCCGGCGCAAGATACTCGATAGCTTTTGATGCATGGAACCCTGACGGCAGAGTGAACCAGGTCGCAACCGTTCACAACCTTGGGAAAAACTTCTCGAAAGTGTTTGAAATTGAGTTTGAGACACGGGACGGTAAACGTGAGAATCCTCATCAGCTCTGCTATGGGTTTGGCTACAGCAGGGTTTTGGCTG
>CAYTDX010000162.1:0-2106 GCA_964436655.1 uncultured Caldimicrobium sp. | reverse complement strand
TCATATGCACCAGTCATTCCCAGCGCCATAACTCAACACACCTATGGGTTGACTGGATGCTGGGATTAAATAAAGTTACCGCGGGATGAACAATTGTTTTAACGCTATATAGGACGGGTTAGATGTAGACCCATGCCTTTATGCACAGAGTGTGGGGGAGCACTTTTCTACGACCGGGAGCTAAAGACCTACACTTGCAGCTCATGCGGCGCAACCTACACCTCTCAAGACCTTTTGATCGAGAGGGAGAAGAAGTTTAACGCAAAGTTCGAGGAGGAGAGGAAAAAACGGAGAAGAGAAGAGTATCTCGAGTGGTGGCTCAGCTCGAAGCAGTGAAAGCTTTCTCGACGGCGAGAGCTGTTCTGAGAAGCTTCAGGTCTTCTCCATATGGTCCAACGAGCTGGATGCCTACAGGTAGACCCCGAGCCCTTTCTGCCGCGGGTAAGCTGATTGCGGGAACGCCGTAGAGGTTGAATGGCTCGGTGTTTTTTAAAGATGCTTCTCGGACAGAGATTAGTTGCCCATCGATTTCGACGTTCTCCTCGTCAACCCGATGAGCCGGTATCAAGGTTGTCGGTGTTGCCAAAACATCCACCTTCTCAAAGAGTTTTCCAAAGTCTTTCACCAACCTTTTCCTAGCCCTCAAAGCGTTAAGGTAAGCGGCTGCAGGTATGGCAAGGCCGCGGACAATGCGGTCCCGGACATCCTGACCATATTCATGGAGTCTTCCACGGGATAGTTGAAGATGATAGGCAGCGGCCTCTGCAAACGCTATGACAGACCTGCATCGAGCGGCTTTCTCAACGTTCTCGACAACAACTTCCTCCAAAACAGCTCCCCTTTGCTCCAGAGTTCGCAGACCCTTCTCGAAAGCTTCCTCAACATGTCTGTCCAAAAGGTCTAGAAAATAGTTACGTGGCACACCTATCCTAAGGCCATCAAGCGGTAAAGGCTTTATCGCATCCGGTTTTAGGGGTTTGTCGACCAGAACAGAGTAGACGAGGATTGTTTCCCACACGTTTCTAGAGAGTATGCCTACGTGGTCCATGCTCCAGCTCAGCGGTATGACTCCATCCGTGCTTAGTTGCCCCGATGTCGGCTTAAACCCCACGACTCCGCAGAAGGCTGCAGGCACCCTCACAGACCCAGCTGTGTCAGTCCCAAGTCCAATATCACACATGCCTAGCGCGACGGCAACAGCTGAGCCTCCGCTGGAGCCGCCCGAAACACGGGAAGTGTCAAAAGGATTGAGACACGCTCCATAGAAGGGATTAATGTTGGAGACGCCAAAGGCAAACTCGTGAAGGTTTGTTTTCCCGTTTACAGCACCGCCTGCCTCTAGAATCCGCGACACAACAGCCGCGGTCCTACTCGAAACCATGTTTGACAACAGCCTTGAACCAGCCGTGGTTGGATAACCCTTAATGTGAAAAACGTCTTTTACACCGAAGCTGATGCCGCGCAAAAACCTCCTCCGAAAACTTCTTTCGACAAAAGGCTTGGGAAAAACCGTGATGTATGCTCTGTAAACATCATTCTTCTCTCCAATAACCCTGTATTGTTCTCTCCACCTCTCCTCTGGATTATAATTTCTTGATGAGAAAAGTTTCCGAAGCGTCATCTGGTTAGAAAGGCCGCTCCTCATCCTCAACCAACTCCAGCAACTCCGCAAGAATCTCTATATTCTTGTCATAAGCCTGTCTGAAAACCTGATGAACATCCTCACCAGACAACCCTGCGAGGCTGAGAATCTTGGCCTCACGCTCAAGCATCTCAGCTCACCTTCAACAGCATGCTATTATAGTTATGTAGGCGGCAAAGTCTAAATAGCGTCTGTAGTGTTTGGCTTTGGGAGTTCTGAAGATTGACGAGGACAAGAGTTCTCTTCGTGGTTGGAACAGCTGGCTCCGGCAAATCTTCGCTGACAGGTGTCTTTAGCGAGTGGCTAAGGGACCATGAACAGTCAACTGCAACGGTTAACCTCGACCCCGCAGCCCTATCCCTTCCCTATGATCCAGACGTCGACGTCCGCGAGTTTGTCGATTACGAGCGAATAATGTCGACAAGAAACCTCGGGCCCAACGGCGCCTTGATCGCTTCGGTTAG
>CAYTDX010000161.1:0-2107 GCA_964436655.1 uncultured Caldimicrobium sp. | reverse complement strand
ATGGATGTGGAGGGTGTCAGGGGAAACTATCTCGTGGGATACGGCTTAGTGGTAGGACTTAAGGGCACAGGAGACGGGGACCAGACCAAATTTACCGTGCAATCTGTGGTGAACATGCTTGAAAAGTTCGGGGTAAGAGTTCCCAAGGAGCAGGTTAAGTTAAAGAATGTGGCGGCTGTGCTTGTTACAGCCTACTTACCTCCCTATGCTAAACCAGGGCAGAGAATGGATGTAGAGGTCTCTGCCCTTGGGGACGCCAAGAACCTTCAGGGAGGCACCCTGCTAATGACCCCGCTTACTGGACCGGATGGAAGGGTCTATGCCTTAGCCCAGGGGCCTGTCTCCATCGGTGGATTTGCAGCCGGAGGAGCCGGGGCCCAGACCCAGGTTAATCATCCCACGGCTGGCAAGGTCCCCAATGGAGCAATCGTTGAAAGAGAGGTCCCTATGGAAGATATAAATTCCCAGAGCTCCATTCTGATCTCTTTGAGAACCGATGACTTTTCAACGACCTCACAGGTTGCAGACACCATTAATAATTATCTCAGGGGAAAATTTGCCACGCCTGCTGACCTAAAAAATATTGAATTGAAGGTGCCTGAAAAATACAGAGGAAAGGTGGTTGCCCTTTTGGGAGAGATTGGAAGGCTTGAGGTCAGGCCTGATCTTCCGGCCAGAGTGGTGATTGACGAAAAGACCGGAACAGTCATCATGGGAGAAAATGTGAGAATTTCCAAGGTTGCTGTGGCTCACGGAAATTTGAGTGTCACTATCAGGGAAACTCCTGAGGTGGTTCAACCTCTCCCCTTTAGCCGAGGAGAGACTGCAGTTGTCCCGAGAACAGAGGTTACTGCCAAAGAGGAAAAGGCCAAGATTGTTGTCCTTGAGGAAAGTGCCACCCTTGGTGAATTAATTCGGGCCTTAAATGCCGTTGGGGCAACCTCAAGAGAACTTATAGCCATTTTACAGGCCATAAAATCTGCCGGGGCCCTGCACGCGGATCTGATTATTATCTGAGGTAAAGGAATGGAAAACTACGGACTTAATTTCCAGGGATTACAGAATATTAAGGCCTTAGCTCAAAGGGACCCCAAACTTGCCCTGAAGAAGTTAACCAAAGAATTTGAATCCCTTCTCTGGCATGAAATTCTCAAAGGGCTTGATAACACAACCTTTAAGAGCGGATTTTTCCCGGAGAGTCTTGAGAAAAAGATCTTTCAGGACTATCTCTATCAGGAGATTGGCAGACAGGTCTCCGGACAGCCTGGTGGTCTCGGAGATTTCTTGTATAAAAATCTCTCTAAGAGCCCTTATTTTAAAGACAAAGGTCAAAATACCGAAAAACATATAAAGGAGGGGTAGATATGCGGACAAGAGAGCTAATTGAACTGAATAGAATCCTTGATGAGGAAAAAAATGCCTTACTCCGGGGGGCAGTGGATGAGATTCTTAAATGGTCCACCCACAAAATACGACTCCTTCAGCTCCTTAAGGATAGGGAGTTTACACCGGAAGAGATAGAACTGGTTAAAGAGATCTATGAAAAAAACGAGAAAAATCGGAAACTCATAGAAACGGGCTTGAACTTTGTATATGAGGCCTATAGGCTCTTAACCTCCCTCCTTATGGAATCCCAGATCTATGGCCAAACAAAGACACAGGGGGACCCTAAACTCATTTCTAAGAGGGCTTGAGAGTTATGGCAGGCTTGAGTTCAGCCTTAAATATTGCCAAAAATGCCCTCCTCAATTTTCAGCTGGCTACCTCTGTAATCTCTCACAATGTGTCAAATGTAAATAACCCCTCCTATTCCAGACAGAAGGCCCTTGAAACCACCTATCCTCCGAGCCCCTCTCCAGTTGGCTCCATTGGAGCTGGCTCTAAAGTGGAAAAAATTATCCGCTATTTTGACGCCTTCCTTGAACGAAATATCAACCTTAAAAAGACAGATTATGGACTCTTTTCAGCCAGTGAATCTGGCCTCAATATTCTTGAGAGTCTCTTCAATGAAACTCAGGATAGCGGGCTATCAAAGGTCCTCAGAGAATTCTGGAATGCCTGGCAGAATCTTGCCAACTATCCTGAAAATCTCTCTGCCCGAACTCAG
>CAYTDX010000160.1:0-2125 GCA_964436655.1 uncultured Caldimicrobium sp. | reverse complement strand
ACTCATCCTGAATCGGAGTTCCCTGAATGGGTAGATAATTTTCAAGCCTGATTACAGGAATGACTTTGTTTTTATAAAGAATAACCTCTTTACCACCAACAATTTTCAAATCTTCAGCCTTGACTTTATCAAGCCTGGAAATAAGGGCAAGGGGAAGGGCAAAGGAATCCTCACCCACATTGAAGATAAGAATAAACTGGGTCTCCTCAGCCGAGGTTTTGATTTTCTTTTCCTCAAAGGACCTCTCTATATCTTCGGTCTTCAACCCTGCAATGTGGCTCAATCCCACCACATCCAGAATCAAGGCAAGTTTCCCATCTCCCATAATGGTTGCCCCGCTATACAGGGGGATATTTTTAAACCACCTGCCCAGGGGTTTCACCACGATCTCCTCGGAATCGTAGATCTGGTCCACAAGGAGGCCGATGTGTCTTTCTCCGGTGGTGAGAATAACAAGATTCCTCTCGGACTTTCCATTGGTAAACCCAAGGGCCCTTGAAAGCCTTATCACCGGTATGATTTCACCCCTTAAGCGATAAAACTCGGTCTCCCCCATTTTTAAGATGTCCTGTTCTGGGTTTATGCTGACAAGCTCCCTTAAACTCACTTGGGGGATGGCATAGCGCTGATTATGAGAGGTAACGATGAGGGCTGGAATAATCGCTAAGGTAAGAGGAATCTTAACCCTAACCGTCGTTCCCTTCCCCAGGAAGGTATTTAATTCAATGGAGCCACCCAATTTTTCAATATTGGTTTTTACCACATCCATTCCCACACCACGGCCTGAGACCTGGGTCACCTTCTCAGCAGTTGAAAAGCCAGACTTAAAAATAAAGGAGAGTATCTCCTTATCCGTGAGTTTTTCTGCCTCATCAGGGGTGATAAAACCCTTTTCTATGGCCTTTTTCTTAATTTTTTCAAGGTCAATGCCCTTTCCATCATCCTCAATCTCAATGATAACCTGACCGCCTTCGTGATAGGCCCTCAGATATAAATTTCCCTCAGCGGGTTTCCCCAGCTGAACCCTTGTTTCTGGTGCCTCAATGCCATGGTCAATGGAATTTCTGACAAGATGGGTCAGGGGATCCTTTATGGCCTCAATGATAGAACGATCAAGCTCAGTCTCTGTTCCTTCAAGATGCAGATTCACCCTCTTATTCAGGGCTCTGGCTAAGTCCCGAACTATTCTTGGAAATTTGTTAAAGACCACCCCAATGGGTTGCATACGGGTCTTCATAATGGTTTCCTGTAGCTCTGTGGTAACCATGGAGAGCGATTGAACGCTTCTTGAGAGCTCTGGTTCATTTAGCCGATTGGCAAGTTGCACCACTCTGTTCCTGGCAAGCACTAACTCCCCTGCAAGGTTCATGAGTAAATCAAGGAGCTTTATGTCAACCTTGATATGAGTCTCTGTAAGCTGGATCTGAGGAGTTGCTATGGGTTTCTCCTCCTTTGCTGGCTCCTTCTTTTCCTCAGGTAAAGTTTCCTCTTGGGTTGTAGTCTTCTCGGCTCTCTCTTCTTCTATCCTCTCCTGAGGCTCCTCCTTAGGGATCTCCTCTTCAACCTTGAGTTCCTGAAGGGGTTGCTCTGAAACAACCTTTGGCTGTTTCTCTGAGCCTTTCTTTTTTAACTTTTCACTGAAATTGGATAAATCCACGAGAAAATCAAGTATCCTCTCATCAACTGGCTCTGTTTTATTCTCCTCAAGGTAGGCCACAATATATTTAATCTCATCCAGACACTTGAGCAAAACATCTACTATTTCTTCATCTGGCTCAATTAGACCATCCCTGAGTTTTGAAAGGATGTCTTCAGCAAAATGGGCTATACCCTCAAGGGACTTAAAGCCAAAAAAGCCCGCTGCCCCTTTAAGGGAATGCATGGTCCGAAAAAGGCTTCTTATGATCTCAAGGTTACCTCTATCTTTCTCAAGCTCAATAAACTCCTCTTCCATTTTGGAGATTCCATCTTTGGCCTCAACCAGAAAATCCTTCAAAATATCCTCATCAATCATAACTTTCCTCCCTTTATATCGGACTCTTTTTTAATTTTAATTAAAGTCCTTTTTTGGGTCAAGATTTAATCACATCCATATCTTTTACAGCTCTCTCTCAAATCAAGAAGC
>CAYTDX010000159.1:0-2157 GCA_964436655.1 uncultured Caldimicrobium sp. | reverse complement strand
TAAATGGAGAAGCTAAGCTATTAATTTGGTTTATGGCTAAAACATTAGAACTACCAGTGCAATCTGATTTATGGATACCTGTTGATTACAAAGAAGTTGCAAAAGAGTTAAAGATATCAGAGGTAAGCGTAAAAAGATACACTAAAAAATTAATAGAGTTAGGCTATTTGGAGCAATTCAAAAATAGGCATACAACTTTTAGGCTTAACCCTAATTTTATCTACAAAGGAGTTTTAACAAAATACAAGGAAGACACTATAAAAGAGGTTATCAACAATGGATAGAAAATGGATAAAGATTGATAGGAATGGTATTGGTGCATTTGGATACGAAATATACCAGAATACTATCAATCCAGAAAGGTTTTTAGTAAAGATATTCATATATGACAAACCAGTATTGCTATCAGGAACAAAAGAGGTAATAGGTAATAAAATTGGTGAACTGAAAAGAGTTTTTGAAGCATTATCGGAACTATTCCCAGAAGATAATACAGAAATACCATTCTGAACACTCTACGGAACCTAAAAATCTTTTTCCAGCAAGATACGGCAATGTAATACATTGCCTATCTTGTTAGGGGGTAAACCCCCTAAAACCCCCTTTGTTAAAAATCTTTCCCTCTCAAAGCCGATACTCAAATAAAAGCGTTTAAGTGGAACTTAAAGCGTTTAAAGATGAGAAAAACGACAAAGAGGAAGGAAGGTTAAAACATCTCTTAATGTTAAAAGCGGTAGAGTTTGGGATTAGGCTTTTTAGGGTAATATGGTTTAAAGCCGTCTTAATTGGTTTTTTTGATTGGATTTAGTTTGGTTTCACCTTTTTAAGACAACGCTTTTCAACTAAAAGAACCCCAGAAAAGCTAACCCCTACTACTACCACTTTAAAAAAAATAAGGGAAGAAAAATAAACGCTTTAACGCAACTTATAGGCTTTCTTGTATATATAGATGAGATATAGGGAAACTCTATTTATCAATAACTTAACTTGGTTTTTAGTATCATGTATGATACTTTGTATATCACTGATGATATTAAACAGGTAATTAGTTTCTGATAAAACATCTTGACAGGATACTAAAAGTAGCATATAATTATATCTTAAATTGCATTAGGAGGTTAAAACAATGGCAACAGTTTTTCAAAAAGAGGTTATAGACGCTAACACAGGAGAGGTTATTAAAGCGGTTGCATTTATTCCAGAGGCAAAAGACAAAAGCTTTATTAAGGTCTTTAAACTATTTGGTAAAAAAGTATTGGAAGATTTAGGAGCTCTAAATGGAGAAGCTAAGCTATTAATTTGGTTTATGGCTAAAACATTAGAACTACCAGTGCAATCTGATTTATGGATACCTGTTGATTACAAAGAAGTTGCAAAAGAGTTAAAGATATCAGAGGTAAGCGTAAAAAGATACACTAAAAAATTAATAGAGTTAGGCTATTTGGAGCAATTCAAAAATAGGCATACAACTTTTAGGCTTAACCCTAATTTTATCTACAAAGGAGTTTTAACAAAATACAAGGAAGACACTATAAAAGAGGTTATCAACAATGGATAGAAAATGGATAAAGATTGATAGGAATGGTATTGGTGCATTTGGATACGAAATATACCAGAATACTATCAATCCAGAAAGGTTTTTAGTAAAGATATTCATATATGACAAACCAGTATTGCTATCAGGAACAAAAGAGGTAATAGGTAATAAAATTGGTGAACTGAAAAGAGTTTTTGAAGCATTATCGGAACTATTCCCAGAAGATAATACAGAAATACCATTCTGAACACTCTACGGAACCTAAAAATCTTTTTCCAGCAAGATACGGCAATGTAATACATTGCCTATCTTGTTAGGGGGTAAACCCCCTAAAACCCCCTTTGTTAAAAATCTTTCCCTCTCAAAGCCGATACTCAAATAAAAGCGTTTAAGTGGAACTTAAAGCGTTTAAAGATGAGAAAAACGACAAAGAGGAAGGAAGGTTAAAACATCTCTTAATGTTAAAAGCGGTAGAGTTTGGGATTAGCCTTTTTGGGGTTAATTAGGTTTAAAGGCGTCTTAATTGGTTTTTTTGAAGAGATAACAGTCAAAAAGAGAGAGAGAATTAAGCTTTGTTGAAATAGTTTTTAGCTTAACTGCAAGCTTTTTTAGCTTAACTG
>CAYTDX010000158.1:0-2176 GCA_964436655.1 uncultured Caldimicrobium sp. | reverse complement strand
TCGAGATACTCTCCATGGCCCGGGAGATGACCAGACGTTTTCTCGGCATCGATGTGGGTGACCCGCCCTCACCCGACGGCTTCCTCGAAGACGGGCAAACCATACAAGTCGGCGGCAAATCACTTAAGGTCATCCACACACCGGGCCACTCGCCTGGAAGCGTCTGCTTCTACGGTGACGGTGTGCTGTTTAGCGGCGACCTCCTGTTCATGGGAAGTGTAGGCCGCACAGACGCCCCCGGCGGAAGCGCGCAGCAGCTAACTCAATCCATTCTCGAGAAAGTCTTCAAACTACCAGACGACGTCAAAGTATATCCCGGCCACGGGCCCGAGACGACGATTGGCTGGGAGAAAAAACATAACCCGTTCGTTGGTGAAGAAGGTATTTTGCGCCGCAGGAGATGAGCTTCGAGGACCTGAACAACCGCATAATCTCCTGCAAACTCTGTCCACGTCTAGTAAAGTATCGGGAGGAGGTTGCAAAGAATCCTCCTAAGCGTTTTCGTGGTCAGACATACTGGGCTAAGCCTTTGCCGGGGTTCGGGGACGTCGGAGCACGTGTGCTTGTTCTGGGGTTGGCTCCCGCTGCTCATGGCGGAAACAGGACGGGCAGAATGTTTACAGGGGATTCGAGCGGCGACACCTTGGTCAGGGCCCTGCATCGAGCCGGTTTCGCCAACATGGGCCGCAGCATCTCGATAAACGATGGGCTTGTGCTGAAAGACGTCTACATAACAGCTGTTGTCCGCTGCGCACCACCGGATAACAAGCCAGCCAAACAGGAGGTAGAAAACTGTCTACCATACCTAATCGAAGAATTGAGGATGCTGGAAAACGTTGTCGTGGTTGTAGCTTTGGGCAGGTTCGCGTTTGAGACCTTTTTCCGATTGATGCGCCGCATGAACGCCTACAGCGGAAGGATTCCACGATTCCGCCACGGCGCCGTCTACCGTTTAAACGGCTCATTCAACGGTAAACCTCTCCCCACAGTCATAGCCTCATACCATCCCTCGAGACAAAACACGAGCACTGGCCGTCTCACTCAGCGGATGATTGACTCTGTCTTTCATAGGGCAAGGGCCATCGCCGGCTTATGAGGTCAACAAAAAGCCCAGCGGCGCCGACAGCGGCCGCCACAGCGAAAACCTCAGCAAACCCGCCTACGCTCAGCAACACGCCCGAGACAAAGTTGCCGACAGAGTTACCCATGTCTATCATCAACGTAATCAAAGCGAAGCCCATGGTCCGCATAGCAGGTGGGACAAGCAGCCCCGTCATGTAAACACTGCCGAGGACGAAAATCCCCATGCCAAGGCCATAGACTAGAACACCCAGCCAGACGCTAATGTCATGTCCCAGCGCAAACATGATAGAGGACAGGGACACGGTAAAGGAGCCCAACGCAACATAATTCTGCGCACCAAGTTTTTTGGCGGCTGCGCCCATGAAAACCCGTGAAAAAAGGTTTGTGAAAGCGGCCGCTGTGAACAACAGCAGGACCACTGGCTCGTCGTATCCGAGGAGTAGCTTAGCCATCAAAGGCAGGAACGCCGCTATTGTGCCGGTCACATAGTTGACGAGAAACCTTGATGCGAGGAGGCTTGTGAATCTTTTCTCAAGCAGTGACTTGAATGACATGCCCCGCTCATCCGGTATTTGGATTTTCGTGGCGGATATGGTGGCGAGGCCTACCAACGAGATTGCTGCGGCGGTGTAGAAAGTTGGCCTGTATCCGAGGAGGCTGAGTGAAGCGGCTCCAAATACTGGGCCCAAAGCCATACCGAGTGCGGGGCCGGTCAACATGTAGCCGAGGCTTTTGGGGTCTCCCTCACCATTACCCGCCTCCTCATACAGGGATGTCAGCGCGGCTGGGAAGAAGAAAGCCGACCCGAGTCCCCTTAGAAAGCTACCCGCAATCATGTGCAAAGGCTCCGCAGCAAACCCATACAGTATAGAGCCCGCCGACGAGGCCGCCATACCACACACCATAATCCTACGTGTGCCAATTCTCGAGCTAAGCATCGCAGCCGGTATCCTCGACACAAAAGCCGTCAAAGCAGATGTTCCATATATCGTGCCCACGGTGAAAGGGTCTGCCCCCAGCTCAACGGCGGCATAGAGTCCGATGACAGGCAGTATCATCTGCGCCGAGAACATTGAGCTGAAAATGGCTGTCC
>CAYTDX010000157.1:0-2205 GCA_964436655.1 uncultured Caldimicrobium sp. | reverse complement strand
GCCGCTGAAGAATCGATAAACATTCCCCAAACCCTGTCAGGTCTCTCTCAAGTAATGTGGGTAAGAGGCAGCCGAGTATGAGGTGGCTTATCTCCATGCATGTCAGAGGCTCTTGAGGTGGTAGCGTAGCGAAGAGCCGCCTCTCTTGCTGCTCATCAAGGCCCATGACATCACCGGGATATGCAACAACAAACCACCAGTCCTCGGGAAACTCTAGCCTGATGAAAGAGCCGAGACCTGTGCGGTTAGATTGTCTGGGAAGCTGGACAACGAGGCCGCCGTTTGCAAATAGATGAGTTCCAACAGAAGATACTTCACCGATTCCCAGAACCTCAGCGATACGGTGAGCCTGGAACTCTACATCCATGGCCTTGCAAATTGCTGTCGCCAGCGCAAGCCGAAGCTGTGTCCGCGACCCAAACCCCCTATGCACAGGAATTCCAGACTGCACTTTTATCCCACCCTTGAATTTTTTGCCAAGGCTCCTACACAATAAGGTGACAACGTTTTCCGCCTCCTCCGAATCCATGCCTTCAACTTGTTCGCTGCTCTCGGTGTTTACCGTGACACGTAGGCTTGGCTGCTTGATAGATACTCCGACGCCTCCCCATCTCCTCCCAAAGTGCTGCCCGAGCTCGAACAACCCCATATGAAGCCTTGCGTAGGCCTCGACCTCAACCATCAACCCAGCACACCCAGTTTATTCAGCTCATTTACAACCTCATCACATATTTGGAGATAAACAGGGTTGGATGTGACACGTCTAACAAGAGCACTATAATCCAGAATCTTCTCAGCCAGCGAAACAGCTCTACTATGCTCAGAACTGTGGGCGAAGACCTTGACCCGGGTATAGTGTATAAGCATCTCAACTATGGCGTGGCCTGCTCTTGAATATGGTCTTGTGACTGGCTGGGCGGATGTTATGGTGATGGGGGTGAGTGTGACGGTGGCTCTGTCAGGTGTGTCGGCAGAGATGTTTTCAACCACCGTTTCTATCCACGCCTCTGCTCCGTCGAGGAGTGGTGCTGTCACCTTTTCCCCTCGTCTATGTGGCAGCGGTTTATTGAAGACAGCGGCGTAGAAGTGATAGGGTTCGTTGGTGACGTTGACGGCCGCGGCTCTATGGGATAGTAGGTTTCTGTAGGTCTCTGTGTTGGTGTAGGGCTTGACGATAAGATGCTCATCGTCTATGAGGCCGCATCCCATGGCCGCGAAATGTGGCTCGCCGTTCTCTGAATAGGTCGAGACAATCACCTCATACCAGCTGTCAGTCCTAAACCCCAGTTCCGAGACCTTTTTCAAACTCCCGCAGCGGCCTTGATATTTTCGAGATGATGTTTCAGAGAGTTGACGAACCTTGCCATCGTCCCACCGTCAACAGCCCTATGGTCCATCGTAACGGCGATTTCCATCACCTGCCCAACCACCACTTTGTCGTTTTTCACCACAGGCCTTTTCTCCACACGCCCGACCCCCACGATAGCTATCTCTGGGTAATTGATTATCGGAGTTCCGGACAATGAGCCGAGGGACCCGTAGCTTGAGATGCTTATGGTTCCGCCTCTCACGTCATCGAGGGAGAGTTTTCCGTTTCGGGCCTTCTCAGCCAGCTCCTCGATATTGCGGGCAAGAGTCCATACATCTTTTGACTCGACGTTTTTGACGATTGGCACTAGAAGCCCGTCCGGTGTGTCGACGGCTATACCGATGTTCACAGATTTCGATAGCACTATCTCGTTTCTCTCCTCGTCAATCCAGCCATTCATCGCAGGCACATCCCTCACGGCTGCAACAACAGCTTTCATAATCAGCGGCAGGTATGTCATCTTCACACCCTTCTCATCCTGCATAGACCGGAGCTCGTCCCTTAGTTTCACAAGCTCCTCGGCGTCGACGTTTTCAAAAACCGTGACTAGAGCGGCCCGTGACTTGGCCTGCACAAGCCGGTCGGCGATGATGCGGCGAAGGCCTTTGATGGGTATCCGAGTCTCCTCAGCCGACGCTGCTCTTCTAACATCCTCTTCAGTGATTCTACCTCCTGGCCCTGTTCCCACAACCGTTGAAAGGTCTACGCCGAGCTCTTTTGCGAGCTTCTTGACGGCGGGAGTGGCCTGAACCTTTGCAGCCTTTTCAACGGGCGGAGGAAGTGAGGCAGCCTGAGTAGCTGCGCCCTTTTCCTCAACAGGTGTTTCTACGGCCTCT
>CAYTDX010000156.1:0-2296 GCA_964436655.1 uncultured Caldimicrobium sp. | reverse complement strand
AGTAAGCTTCCACATCCCCCTCTGCTTTGTATGTGCCATCCGGTAGCTTCTCAAGGTTTTCTGAAAAGATCTCAACAGAAAAGGAAAAGGAGAAAAGGAGGAAAAGGCACAAAAAAAGAAGCATAAAAATATTTTAACCTTATTCTTTATTTGATATGCTACCCTTTACCTTATAGATTACGGCTGTAGGGAATTTGTCCTGTATAAGTTCAAAATAATTTGAGTCATACTGTCTCAAAACATACATTTTGAATAACATAGTATTATCCACTCCAGCATCCATCATATATACGTTTATGTTACCTTTTTGTTGAATTAATAAAATAGAAGGGCCATCTTTATTATATTCTATGATTTTGGGACTATTATCATCAATGAAATAAAGAGCTTTCAGCCTTGTAGTTTTAGACTTATCTATTATGATACCCTTATCTAAATCAATCTTCCTATTTCCCAAACATTCAAAAATTTTCTCACTAACTATTTTACAAGATAGACCATAAATATTTTTTGAAACACCTCTTTTTTCCTTAAAGTTGTAGCTACCAAAATAGGTTATCCACCCAGATTTAAATAGCATATCCTCTGTTAGAACCCAATAAATAGGTTCCTTGATATCCTTAGAATATATGCCATCCTTAACTCTTCTTACGAGTGCCTCCCCACCTATACCTTCTTTTAGAAGAATGCTTGCCATTCCTACAAGTCCATAGTTGCTTAGGAAGGAGGTTATATTCCATGCTTCCTTTGGATCCTCTGTAGTAAAGGATCTAGCCACAAAATAAGTTTTTGGAGTGGATTGGGAACCTCCGTCATGAAGGACTGCCCTTTTAGAATAGAGCTCAAAGGCGTAGCCCGTATCCCACCAAGTGTATATGATAGAGCTGGACGGGGTGTTTTTTCTTATCCAGTCCATAATCTCAACTTCCCTTGAAGTTATGATGGGTGAACTACCCAATAGAACCAAAGCCCTATCTTGCACCATAAGAGTTAATAAAAAAAGCAAACTCCCAATAAGGGTAGACATAGCAATTTGTTTGTTTCTTTCTGTATATAGATCAAGTTTAGGAAAGACTTTTTCAAAAAGAAAATGAATAAAATAGCCAAGACCCACTCCTATAAAGGGTCCCAAATACATTACAAACCTGTTTCCACCGAAGAATGATAGCAAACCAATTCCGAAGATAGGAAGTAGAAAAATCATACTTCTTATGTTAAGTATAAAAACAAGAAAAGCTCCTAAAAGCCCGATAAAGCTGAAAACTTCTACAGAGTTGGTACTCTGGAGTACTGTTTTGAATGAGTATTTTTGCAGTTCTGATATGGATATAAATACATTAGGAAAGTCCTTAAATATGCTGTATACAGAAACCTCTGGACCTTTGCCGAAAATTAGAGTTGCAATTTGAATGTATAGGTAGTAAGGGCCTGCATATATATACCATATTTGGGGAAGAATGAGTATAGCTATGTATAATATATCTTTTTTTGAAAGGCTTCTATATCTTATAAGGTAAAGGATAATAACTGGCAATATGAGGGCAAAGTTTATGTTATTATGACCATACCAAAGGTAATACAATAAAAGAGCTATACTTGAAAAACTAATCCAAAGTAGCTTTCTTTCACTTTCGAAATACCTATACAGCAAAAAAGCTATCAAAAAAGGGAATGTCAGATTCAATAAATCCGTATCTAATCTCATTATATTTGTTCTAGCAATGTAAACAGAAGAAGTTATACCCACAAGACTTCCTAAGATGGCAGAAATTGGCAAACCCGCACTATAAAAGTACAAAAAAATTGGTATGGCTGCGCTAATTGAAAGTAGTGGGACAAGATAATAACTAAGCCAAGCTATGCTTTTCCCACTTAATACGGATAAGTATGCAAAAATGTAACTTATTAGGCTTCCAACTACGCTATATTTAAGCTGGAAATCATATTTTTCATCCAGCCCAAAGTCCTGTGCTTTTAAACGGTTGTCTGGGAAAAATCTAAGGGAGTCTACATCACCGGCTTTAAAACTTCCAGACTTTATATTCTCAGCAAGGCGGGCAAAGTACATGGAGTCAAACTCTGAGTATATAGGTTCTCCACTGTAGAAAAATGCATCACGATTTTTCTCCCAGATCTCAAATTTTGTAAATCGTACATATAATCCGAAGGCTAAAACTGCTATGAAAAGAGCTATAAAGTAGAAGGAATAAAGTTTATTGTTTTCCCTCATCCCTCCCCCTATAAGCTTTTATCCTCCGATAACCTCCTCTGGAGATTTTGCCCTTTGAAGGATTTT
>CAYTDX010000155.1:0-2340 GCA_964436655.1 uncultured Caldimicrobium sp. | reverse complement strand
CCTCGAAGACTAGCCTATATGTGGTAACATAGAATGTACCCTTCCCACTCTCCTTTGCCCTAACATACTTATGCTTAATAACTATAGAAGCGTCTCTCTGTAACAATATACTCTCATTGGGCATTAGCACTAGCATACGAGTATCATTACGCATATCTAATATATAAAGAGCTAAACTCTTAAATGAAGAGGTTAAATATCTCCTCTCACTATATTCTTATGTTGAAGGTAACAAAGGTAATTCTCAAGGCAGAACTCAAGCCATTAACCAAGAAGGACAAGGAGTTTATTGATAACACATTCAATGAATGGTCTAGAATGGTAAGGATAGTCAACTCGTATGTTAAACATGTATATCCCCTTAACCTAGTGGATAATAATGGTAGTATTGACTACGACCCTTCATTAAGGAGGAGAACCTATGAGTTTATCGATAATGTAACAGAAGGCTATAAGATAAAGCCTCAATATACCCTCCTAAAGCAGAGAGGTCTAGCAGATATTGCCTATGATAATGCTAAGACTGCATTAGAGAAACGTTCTCTACCTGATCTAGAGGGCTTAAAGAATTCAATACTGATAAGAATGAGCAAGAGACCACTTACAGAGAACAGAAAGGATAGTAATAATAGCAAATCCTACACAAGAGAGGCTACAATACTCTACAATAATACAACCGAACCCTCATTTCTACTTAGGATAGGTAGAGAGAGGAGCAAAAAGGGTAATACCAGATTCATTATAGCAAGCAAAGCATTAAACGATAAGAATAGATTCAATATGCTTATCAATGCTATAGAGGGTAATGATTTAACTATAGGCGATCCTTGCATGATAGTTAAGAAAGGTGATAGATACTTCCTCCATATAGCAGTAAGCAAGAATGTGGATATAAAGGCTTTAGAAGAATCTCTTACGAAGAAGGATAAGATAAGGATAGTTGGTGTTGATCTAGGCATATCAAGATTAGCAACAGCATTCTGCATAGAGGTTGATAAGCAAGAACAGGCATACAAGTTGGTCAATGCTACAAGCATAGAGGGTAAACAATTCATTAATGCACTAACAAGATATGTAGAAGAAAAGAGTAATAAGCAAAGCGATAAAACAAAAGGCAAGTCTCAAAAGAAGAAGATATCAAGGTTTAAACACAAGAAGGAATCATACATTATAGCAAACAGGAAGGGAGAGAGCAAGAGGATAGACCTAAGAAGGCAGATCATAGGCTATATATGCAATAAGATAATAAAGTTTGCTAAAGAGAATAATGCTGACATTATAGTCATAGAAGACTTAAAAGGGCTAAGTAAGAGGCTAAGGACACTCAAGTCAATAAGGAAGGCACTAGGCATACTATATAACAATGTAAACAGAGAAGGTCTAAAGGCTCTTAATAGAGCAAACAACAAGAGTGGAGAGGCTAAGAATAGTAGTAATAGCAATAGTAATAGTAATAGCAAGAAGAAGAAAGAAAAGATACTAGATGAAATACTCAGAGATATCAAGACTAAAGCAAATAGCAAGGATAGAGCATTAAGGCTAATACTAAAGCATAAGCGTAGGATAGAGAGACAGCAACTATTACTATCATTCTTTGCATATAATCAGTTTAGCAAAGAGTTAGAGAATGAGGCATTATGGAGTAACATTATTGTAGAAAGAGTAAAGCCAACATACACCTCACAAAAGTGTGTAAGGTGTGGCTTAACTTCCAAAGTGAATAGATTAACACAAAGAAGGTTCAAGTGCAATAAATGCAACTGGGAAATGAATGCTGACTATAACGCTTCCCTTAACATAGCGTTAAGGTATGCTGAGAGGAAGTTCAAGATTGAACTATATGGTAACAATAATGGCAATAATAATAATCTCATAGTCAATAACAGCAAACAGGGAAAGGGTAGCAGTACAATGACTATAACGAGTGCTGTTACCCCTCTGCATGCCAGCATAAATGCTGGTAGCAGTGCTGGGTGTGTCACGACACCCTGCTCTGGTGTACAGGGCAACTCTACAGCATGCAATGAGGGACGTTCTTCATTTGAAGGGCAAACAGAGTATGCTGTAGATGCGAAGAGACTCTGTACGCTAGACGAATTCATACATGAAGAGAAAGGTGATGGCGGGTAGGGTAGTCAGCATTTATAAATATCGAAGTGTAGTGAGATCGTGACGTAGAATCAATCGAAGAGGCTACAGGAGGATAACTGGTTACAAGTGAAGTATAGTGAGATCGTGACTTATTTTAGCAAGATCAGGGTCTCTTACTGCATATTCATTACGCATTTGCCTAACTACCAACTCACTATCCATGAAGACTTTGATCGTTCTATCCTCTAT
>CAYTDX010000154.1:0-2386 GCA_964436655.1 uncultured Caldimicrobium sp. | reverse complement strand
GGTTTACAGCCCACCGGGGGTTCGAATCCCTCCCCCTCCGATAATCTTGCCATCAATAATTTTACAAAAAAAAGTTCCACCCCCACCCTGTGCAAATCCTTGAAAGACAACCAAAAGAGATGTGGAACATAAAACAAAAAACCCGCCTCAGAAGTTTTTTACAAAAAAAGTTCCACTTTTTGGGATAAGTTTATCCCTAAACCGAGCTTTGAAAACAAAGCAGGTTTACCAGAAATTCCACAAGTCTCTTCCCTCCCTATAGACCTGCCCTCTTCTGTATAGGTATATAGAATATGAATAATTGATGTCGCATGCGCTTTTGAATTGCCTGCACCCGCTCTGAGTTTTCCATACACATACATCTTTTCTTCTGCACTCTGCTTTGCAGTCTTCCCATTTTGTTGATTTTGCTCTTCTGCACTCTTTTACTACCCAGTCTCCACCGTTGAACCTCTGATAAGCTATCCAGAGCTTTTTCTCGGGGCTGGTGAAAATGAGGTTTTTGATGTAATAAGCGGTTGCGTAAAAGTGCTGGACTGAATATGGCTTGTCGTAGTCTGGATAAATAGGTCTTAATATTGGGTCTAAAAATTTTGGAGTTAGTTGAAAATAACCTACGCTTCCGTTTCCATCAAGACTCGTTTTCCATATACAATTTGTTTCTTTTTCCGCTTGAGCCACACCATACCAATATGGATAATCTTTAGATATTACTTTTGTGTGGCTTTCCTTAATATATGGCTGGATTTTTAGACAGTTAGCCAAAGGCGAAGACCAGCCCAGTGTAGAGCAAAATAGCAACGCTGTAAATTTTTTGCCACTCATCATTCCACTCTACAGTCCCCACTTTTATTATTCTTGCTATGTAGTAAGCTACAAGCCCTGCGCTCCAAAGAAATGTTTTCCGTGCAAGTGCAGAAACAAGCTCCTCCGAGAGCTGGCTAAAACTAAGAGCTATGTATAGCATCACTGTAGCCAGCAGGATTTCCATGCTGTAGTACCTTAATACTCTTTTTATCATCTGCACACCTCCATAGCTTTCCTGAGCATTTGATTTTCCTGCTTTATCTTCAGGCAGTTATTAAGGATTATTTGGAGCTTCTCAGGATAGCTGGCATTTTCGGGGACTTTTTCAAGCTGAGAGGGTGGAATGTCCGGGATGCTGCATTTTATATAGACGGGTTTTTCTATTGTTTTTGTTGCACAAGAAAAGAGGAATACACTACTTACCAAGCTCAGATATAGCTTCATCTATCATCACCCCCATTTTTTTGCAGTCTTCGTCAGAAATGTAAATGGGTCTTTCTATCACTTTTGGTATTGTTATTACCTTTGCGGGCTTGCGAGCTTCTTTGAGTAGCTCTTTTAGCTTCTCCTGGTATGTTTTCCTGTCAAGTTCCACCTGGGATAAAAGGCTGGAGTGGTTATCCTGACAGGTATGGAGCTGGGTCTGGAGATTTTTGAGTTGAACTTCTAACTGTCTGTTGGCTTTATGCAGATGCCATGAGAGGATGCCTGAGCCAAGCATCAGCACCGTCAGCACAAGTGTTAGTCTGAGCATCTTTTACTCCTGTCTGATAAAATTCTGCGTGCTTTCGTCATACACATAGTCCTGGGGGGTGTCCGACAGGAAAACCTCATGGTCTTCTGGTATCTGTATCAGCATGCTTTCGGGATGCTCCTGCACATAGTTTTCGTACCTGGTAAAACCTTGCACTCTTTTTGTTGCCCTGTCCACAATGGCGTAAAGATTCTCTAACATATCACACCTCCTTACATTTGTCTAAAGCCAACAAAGTCAAGCTCTGTAATTATTGGGTAGCTGCCGTTTGTTTGGTTTATGTATACGCGCCAGTATCTGTAGAATCCTGCTTTGAGAGGTATTGGAAGGCTTGTTTGGGTGCTTGTAAACTCCTGGTTGTAGGTTGCTACATCCGTCCAGCTTACTCCGTCGTTGCTGTACTGAACTTTGACAGAGGTGGGGTTGTATGCAGAGCCTGCAGTGCTGTAGCCTGTGAGCCTGACAGTGTGGACAAATACAGGCACTGCAAATATATAGCCCAGCCACTGAGGCGGTCCTGAGGCTGACTCCCAGTAAGTGCTTGTGTTTTTATCAAAAGCTTTGAAGTAATCGTAGCTTGCCGAGTATATGGAGCTTCCTATGCACTGCCCTTCGGGTGCTGTGTTGGAGCTCATGACAGGCACTGACTTTGATGGGATGGCTGTGCTGTTTACAAAGGCGGTTCTGGCGCTCTGCACCTGCTGGATAGCGTTAAGCGCAGTTTGAGAGTTGATGATGGTGTTCATGGCGGTGGAGGAGTTGGCGATGGCGTTCATGGCGGTGGAGGAGTTGGCGATGGTGTTCATGGCGGTGGAGAAATCCACC
>CAYTDX010000153.1:0-2498 GCA_964436655.1 uncultured Caldimicrobium sp. | reverse complement strand
AAAACCACAGGCATCAGCACCAGGACAAGACCGCCCAGCAGGTAGCCTACAAGGACGCTCAGAATCAAAGCAATCATTACTTAGGAGTATAACATGGATTTCAGAATAGCCATAGCCCTACAGCTCATAGATAACTTCACCCGGCAGATGGCGCAGGTAGTACAGGCAACCGAAGAGTTTGAAAAGCAGATAAACAAAACCCAAACCAAACTCCAGAAACTCCAAGAAACACTCAAAAAAACCTTTGACCCCAAAAATCTCTGGCAGGCTTCCGAGAGAATAGAAGACTTCTCCGCAAAAATAGCCCAGGCTACCGCCCTGCCAGTCAGCGCCATGGCAAAAGCCCTCAGCGCCTTTACCGAGATGGAACATGCAAGAACCCAGATGGAAGTTGCCTTTATGACCAGCACAGGACTTCCGAAAGAACTCCAGGAGATAAACAAACAAGTTGAAGAACTGGGTATTAAGCTCCCCGGCTCCGCAACAGATTTTTACAGAGTCGCCACCGCCCTAAAATCTCTTGGCATGTCAGCAGAAGACATAGCCAAAGGTGCTCTAAAAGGCGCATCTTACGCGTGGGTCCTCTTCAAAGATGAAGTTAGCCCCGAGCAAGCAGCCGAATACATGCAGCAGTTTGCCAACGCCTTCAAAGTCCCAGCAAGCCAGTTTATGGAGTTTGTAGACCAGCTACAGAGAGTCAAATTCTCCTCAGGTCTTACCCTTACAGAGATAGCATACTCCACCAAGTACTTCAGCGCAGAACTAAACCAGCTGGGCTTTAGCGGACTTAAAGCCTTTAAACTTATGGGAGCATGGCTTGGCACCCTAAAGCAGGCAGGACTGCAGGGAGAGACCGCAGGCACATCTATCAGGTCAGTATTACAAAATATCTTACAGATTGAGAAGAACCTTCAGAAACTTAGCAAACAAGGCATAAACCTGCAGATAAACGTAAAAGACTTCGTAGACGAAAAGGGAACATTCAAGCTTGAGGAATTCCTCATAACGCTCAGAGAAAGACTTTCAGAGGTGCAGGACCCCATACAACGCATGCAGGCGTTAAGAACGCTTTTTGATATGGAAGGCATGCGTGCAATAGCCCCCCTACTGGCAAAAACTAAAGAAGAAGCCCTGTCTTACATTCAAGCCATAAAAGAAACCCTCTCTCCAGAAGAGTATCAGAGAATGAGAGAACAGATAGAGCGAGGAGGCTTTAGCGGACTGGAAGAGATGGCAAAGAGAATGCAACAGCAAGCAAGCCTTCAGGCAAGAATAGACAGAATGCTTGGCACAATGGCAAACATATGGGAAAGCTTTCAGGGAACACTTACCCAGCTGGCAGCAGTGATTGGAGAGCTGGTAGCTCCCTCTCTTAAAAAGCTCGTAGACACCCTTAACGATGCTATCGGAAAGACTGCAAACTTCATACAATCCCACCAAACTCTTGCCAAAGTCCTTGCCTACACAGTAGGTGGCTTTATAACTTTCCTGGTTGTGCTGGGAACCCTTGGACTGGTTATAGCCTCAGTTATTAAACTCTTTTCCTTTGCCTTCTCCCCGTTTGTGTGGCTTTTCAGGCTCAACCTTATCAGAAGCTTTACCCTTGCTCTCTTTCAGAACACCCTGGCACTCATCAGATGGGCAACCACAGGAACCGCCTCAACAGGCTGGCTAAAAGCCCTGGACTTCTTCCTTCTTAAGGCAAGATTAAGCCTACTCCAACTTATCTTTACCTTTAGAGCCTTATCCGTAGCATTCATAACAAACCCCATAGGACTCATATTAACAGGCATCCTTGCTCTGGTAGGAGCCGGATATTTGCTCTACAGAAACTGGGACAGAATAAGCAAGGTGCTTGCGCTCGCCTGGAACTGGACGACAGAAAAACTTAAGAACCTCCTTCAGTTTGTAAAAAGCATAAACCTCTTTGATGCAGGACAGAAGCTCATAAGAACCCTGTGGGAAGGAATGAAGTCCATGGCTAACAAACCAGTAGAAGCCATAAAAGAAATAGCTCAAAGAATAAGAAACTTCCTGCCCTTCTCTCCCGCAAAGGAGGGACCACTCAGGGACCTGCACCGCATTAAGCTCGTAGAAACCATCGCCCAAACACTAAAACCCACTCCACTCACACTTGCAATTAAAAACACACTCCAGCAGGCTTTTACAGGTCCAATACCCACACACTCACCCGTCTCTGTAGTTGTCAACATAAACGGCATAAACATAAACGGAGATACTTCGCCCGCCCAGGCAAAGCAGGTGGCAGCGAGCCTTGAACGCGAGATCAAAGCAGCGCTTGAACGCATAGCCAACGAGCGTTTCAGAAGACAGTACTAAATTTTGCAAAAAAAAGTTCCACTTTTGTTACAAAAAAAGTTCCACCCACGACATGCGAATATAAGAAATTCCTTATAAACATTGATTTGCCTTGTCCCGATAAATCACGCCATATCCCGCTAAGTCCCGAAATGTTAATATAATTGTGGAACTTTTTT
>CAYTDX010000152.1:0-2502 GCA_964436655.1 uncultured Caldimicrobium sp. | reverse complement strand
TACTAGCAGCTCTTCTTATGGTTCTAATGTTCCTCATAGGTACAGTAAGGATAGTCTTGACGGGGATATTGGCTATTGCATTACCTTTGATACTAGCATTATCATTAGTGCCATACTTTAGAAGCGTAATGGATAATCTAAAGAATGTTCTAGTAGGGCTACTGATTGCTCCAGTTCTATCAGGCTTAACAGTATCAGCAGGTCTTGCTCTTATCCATAGTACTAACTTCTCTCCTCTCCAGCAATGGTTTGCAGCTGTAGCAATAGCCTTTTTAGCAATATTCATGCCCACAATTACTGCACCTATCGTGGGGAGGTTAACAACCAACATAACAACAATGGCAACTGGTGCTGTTCTTGCTGGTACAATAATGGGAGGGCAAGCAGTAATGGGAGCAGTGAGGGGAGGAATGACTGCCCTTACTGGGCTAATGGAGGCTGGTGTACCATTCTCGCCTTTGGTGTATGCTAAATCTGCGTTAAGTGGAGCAGTTAGAGGAGCAGGAGCAGGTGTTGCTTCTGGTGCAATGGCTTCAATTGCAAAAGCATTAGAAACAACTGGCTTTGGTCGTATAGCAGAGCCATTCCATAAACTAGAGAGGAGGTATGAGCATATAGCCCCACTGGGAGGAGTTGTATCTGCTGAGGCTGTAACTGGTAAGTTAACAGGGCATGTAGCTGAAGGTCTTTTGTATGAGTATGCTGGTAGGGCAACACCAACCCAGAAGGACTATGAAGAGGCAAGAAAGTTTGCAGACGAGGTATCAGCACTGGCAACAAAAGGTCAATACGAGAGGATAGCAGATAAGGCAAACGAGTTCTATGGCTTTAAGTCCATACCCAACAAAATAGCATTTGGCAAGGTCTTCGCTGATCAGATATCAACATTTGCCAAAGACGCTAATGCTTTGGCTGGTATGTATGCTGGTCTTAGGACACTGAAGGAAAGGGGAGGAGTTAATGCGATATCGAAGGACGAACTATTGGAGGCAATACTAAACAGGGACTTGCATAGGGAAGCAGTAGCCTCCAAGTATGGAATAGAGATACCTAATCCAGCATTCGAGGCTAGTTCACTATTGCAGTTACCAAAGAATGTAGAGGCAACAGCACCATTACTGCTGGAGGCAAGGAATGCCATTGCTGAGCAGGTAATAGAGAGTGATAAGAACCCAACAGTTGTAGATTACAAAGGCAAATCTGGGGCATTACAGGATAAAATAAAGGTTGCAGTTACAGCTTATCTAAAGAGCAAAGGCATTGATACTACAGACCCTAACGTACAGAGGGTAGTTGCAGAGTTTGCCTATACAATGGGTAGAGGTATAGCTGAGAAGTACAAACCACAGGTAATTTACACGTTAATGGATAATCTAAATCCTAAGGAACTTAGTTCAGAGCCTAGTGAGAAGGCAATAACTGAAGGTAGAAACATAATGAGTGCTGAGGATATACTACGACTATATAGCAATGAACCCTCTTTAGCTGAGGCTTTAAGACAACTAGAGGAAGCAAAGAAGCGTATCTGAATGCTGATTAATTGATTTAACTTAGCTGGCTACTACTAACTACTAACGAGGAACATAACTGTCTAAAATCCCTTTTTATTTTTTAGTTTTTGTTTTTGTTTATGACTAATGGTTCTATGATTGGTGGTTCTTGTCCTCTCGTCTTTATTATCATTTTCTTAGTACGTGGTAACTTTGTTACGTTTATATCTTTCTTCTCAATTTCTTTCCAATATTCTTCACTCTTCTTAAGAGTATTTATGTAGGTATCAACGTCTTCCTTACTCTTGAATGTAAACTCTTGTTCAATCTCACCACTATCCTTATCAACTATCTTTACCGTTAAACCTTCGACCTTTGGTTCATAAAACTTAGGATTGAAAGAGCAACCTACCCAACCCTCTGGAGTTGCTCCTATGTCTTGTATGTTTGTCATTACTAGCCTCATACCCTTCTCGTCATAAAGTAGTTTGGTTACCACTTTATCGTTCTCAATATCCCATGTGTATTTCTTGAAGTCCACGTCATTTATTACTGCTAGTATCTCCTCCCCCTCTCTTAGAGGGTACTCTATCTCTTCTAGAGGTTCTTTCTTTCTATCCTTAGGCAGATAGATATCCTCTGCATATATCCTCTTGTTTTGAGTATTGTCACTAGCATTGCTCATGCCACCAGCATTACTACCCACGCTAGTTACATTACTACTAGTTACATTGCCCATGTTACTACTACCAGCAAGGTACATTGTATTTATTGTATTTATAGCCTCGCTAGCATTCTTCATTGACACCTCAACCAATGCAAGTATAGTCTTGCCCTCATACTGCTTCTGCACGTCAAGCATTAACTTCTCCCCTCCTAGCAAGCTCTTATTTACACGATAAGCCTGAAGCTCATTATTGAAAGGATATACCTGTAAAATTATACCCTTCTTGTGATCCTCGAAGACTAGCCTATATGTGGTAACATAGAATGTACCCTTCCCACTCTCCTT
>CAYTDX010000151.1:0-2538 GCA_964436655.1 uncultured Caldimicrobium sp. | reverse complement strand
GGGTGCTCCTGAAGATGGCCGGAGTGGAGCTATGAGGTAGCACACGAAGGCATTTACCACCGCGCGGAGTTACCCCTATGGCTACAACTATGCCGGCGATCCCACGTTTGTGGCCGCCGGAGACCCCAACCCCGCGGTGCTGAACCAGGAGTGGGGTCCGTTCCGGTTCACCGTCCAGACCCGGAGCTTCTCCACCTCTCCCCAAGTCTGGACCGTGACCGTGACCACGTTCTATCGGAAAACGGGAGGAGGTGAGGCTAACTTTGCTCTCAGCACGCTTGTCTACCAGTAGGGCTGGGTTCACCCTGGTGGAGCTCCTGGTAGCCTTGGCCATCCTTGGGGTGCTCTCCACCCTCACCCTTAACGCCTTCACCCAGTCCCTCAACTACAAGCGGCACGAGGACCTCAGGCTAAAAACCCAGCAGAACCTTAGGGCAGCCCTGCACTACATCACCCAGGACCTCCGTGCAGGTGCCTATCTGCACGTATGGCACCAGAACCCTTGCGACGCCACAAGGCCCTGTAGCAATCACACCCAGGTGGCCATCGTAGACCTCACCGGGGATTCCTCCCCCGTGGCCGAGCCTCCGGGCAACAGCTTTACTAACTCGGCGGAAACAGGTATCTGCGACGCCCGGACCTTCCAGGAGGGCGATCTGGCCCTCCTGTACAATGGGGGCCAGGTACAGCTCCTGCGCATCACCCAGCGTCAGCTCCTGGCCAACTACGCCCAGGCCTGCTCCGGCCCTCCAAACCCTAATCGTGACAAAGTGCAGCACAACCAGGACAAGATCTCCGGTCAGTGGACGAACAGCGCCTACATGTTCAAGGTGGAGTTGGCCACCTACGTGGTGCGGGACGACCCTCTGGAGGCCGGCCAGAAGGTGCTCTACCGGATGACCGGCTACGACGGCACCGGGACGGCGGGGGCCGGCATCGTGGCCTTCGGCATCACTGGCCTGGAGGTCTGGTACGGGGTGCCCGAGGACCCGAACGCCCAGTCCTCGCGCCTCGTCTTCTACCCCACCCTCGAGGACGCCGCCAGCGCCTTCAGCGCTCAGGGTTACTCGGCCACGCCGGGCGGTGGCAAGTACATCGGCACCCTGGTGCGGGCCGTGCGGGTCGCCCTGACGGGTCAGAGCCCCGGCAACCTTCCCGGTAAGGGGGCTCCGGACACCCTCACCGTGACGGAAACCGTGGAACTGAGGAGGTGAGTGATGCACCGTAGAGGCGTTGCGCTGATCGCGGTTCTGGTGGTGGCCGCCGTGATGACCATCGTGGGGAGCCTCCTCTTCGTGGGCACCCTTGGGGACCTCCGCCAGACCCGCTCCACCCTGCAGGCGGCCCAGGCGGGGCTCACCTACGCCCGCTACGCCATGGAGGTGGCCCGGGGAGACATCAAGGGGATCCTTGCCCCGAAGATGAACCTTAACGTGAACCCCGCCACGGACTGGGTGCTCCCGGAAAGCCAGTGGCCCAGCATCGCCTCGGCCATCCAGAGCCTCCTCAACACGGGCTACGGCTCCCTCCCCTCGGGAGCCGTGGACCAGGGCCAGGCCTCCGTGCAGTTCACCGTCACCCGCTTCCGCGGAAACACCAAGGGGGCCACGGCCCAGACCTACCGGGCCGACTACGTGGTGGTTTCCACCGGGCAAGTGGGCACCGCCAAGCGTCGCGCGGAGGAAAAAGGATACTTTGAGGTCCAGCTCGGAAGGCCTTCCCTTTCTCAGTGGCTCTTCCTGGTGGACGACGCCGGGGGCCAAACGGGCTTCTTCCCCACGGGTACGGTCTTCAACGGACCCGTCCACGCCAACCACAACTGGGGCTTCTGGGGACGGCCCGTCTTCCGGGACGTGGTGAGCACCAGCGACGACGGGGCCTGGTACTGGAGCTTGGGCGGGGACGGGTGCACTGGGGGAAGCCGGGTCTGGGTGAGGGGCGACTCCCGCCCCCCGTGCACGGTGCCCGACTTCCAGAAGGGCTTCCTCCGCAACCAACCCCTGATTAACCTCCCCACCTCCACCCTTTCCCAGCAGCGGGCTGCCCTGGGCATGGACCCCCAGGACACTTCTACTCCCTCCGCTAAGGAAATCTGCTTCGCCCTGGGTCTCCACAATCCCCCCAGCAAAAATTGCAACAGCGACCCTTCGGTACCCAACGGGGTTTATCTTGTCAACGACGGCAATAACGTCAAGGGAGGTATCTACGTCCAGGGAAACGTGGACCAGCTGGTCCTCCGGGCCACGGGAACGGGTCAGCAGGTCTACACCTTCAAGCAAGGAAGCAACACCTGGGTGATCACCGTGGACTACACGACGAACACCACCGCCGTCACCAAAAACGGAGCGCCCATCAAGACCTACACGGGCACGCCCAACGGCCCCGCGTCCCTGGGTACGGGGGGGCCGACCGGACAGATCTATGTCACGGGCCAGATCAAGAGCCTCCAGGGACCCCCCCGCACCGGTCCCCTTCCCTGTGGGGTGGACTACCCCGGAAGATAATACCTTTATGATGCACCTACACATCCGTTCCAGC
>CAYTDX010000150.1:0-2567 GCA_964436655.1 uncultured Caldimicrobium sp. | reverse complement strand
GTTTGCTCTCCCAACAGACCGCTACGTTATTCTCTCCAAGGAGATAAACCCGTCGAAGGTCAGGGTATTTCAACAAGTGCTGAAGGTTGACACCATCCTAACCTCTTTAGCCGACAGCATCCTAGTCGCGCCTTTCGCTGCGGGTAACTCAAACGGGCTGCTCTTATCCAAGCTCGTGGTGGATGAGGAGCTGAAGAAAATCAAAGCCGCTCTTCCCGACTTGAACATTCACCGTCTCGACACCAAATACACAGCCGTAGGCAACCTGATACTATGTAACGACAGAGGCGCCGTGGTTAGCTCTCTGCTGGGCAAAAACGTTGCGAAAGTTGTTGCCGATGTTTTGGGCACCGAAACAGTTTCCTCAACTGTAGCAAACAGGTCCTACGTGGGTTCGCTGGTCGCGGCAACAAATGTGGGGGCGCTGGTCTTTGTAGACGCTGAGGATGATGAACTGAAGCTAGTCGAGGACGTGCTGCATGTCAATGTGGATACTGGCACGGTCAACGGCGGTGTGCTTTTTCCACGCAGCGGAATAGCCGCCAACTCCAGCGGCGCAATAGTGGGCGCATTAACCACAGGGCCCGAGCTAATGACCATCTCAAGAGTTTTCCAGAGATAACCTTCCTGTTTGATAACGTTATAAAGGGCTTCTGTGAATCTGTTTTCAGCCATGTCGGAGGCCGAGGTCGCCCAAGCGCTTGAGGAGCTGCAGTTGCTTGAACGTCTTGTCGCAGACCTTCAGGCGAGGATTCTCACGCTGCAGAGGTCTGTGGCTGAGCATGAGGAGGCTGTGAAACTGATTGAGGAGATTCGTAAGTCGGGTGGAAGCATGAAGATTCTCGTGCCTATCGGCGCGGGGACATTCGCCGAGGCAAGCCTTCAATCCGTTGAAAAAGTTACGGTCAGCTTGGGCGCGGGTGTGTATGCCGTAAAAGCCCTCGAGGATACTCAGCAGCTTTTAACCAAGAGAAACCAGGCTCTTCAGGCCTATGTCGACGCGTTGGCTAAGAGGCTGTCCGAGTATGCGGGAAGAGCTGAGGAGCTGCGCAGGTTTTTGAACAGGGCTTTGACGTCGCAGCAGCGGCAAGGGTAGCAGGATTTGCTGAAAACCGTCGCGAAAATCTTCTCATCTTTCATAGAGACAGTGAAGACGGCGAAGCCCTCGCCGAAAGAGGTTGAAAATGTCTTGTCCGATTTTTATCTGCAGCTCGTGGCAGCTGATGTGGCGGTGGAGACCGCTGACGCGATAGTAAACAGTTTGAGGCATACTCTTTTGGAGATGGATGTTCCACGGTTCGGTGACCGGGAGGCCGTTTTGAAAGAAGCCTTGAAAAAGGCGATTGAGCCGCTTATCAAGGTGGCTGACGTCAACCTTGTTTTGAAACGGGTTGACGAGGCCAGGAAACAGGGTAGGCCTGCGGTGATTCTCTTCGTGGGCCCCAACGGCTCAGGAAAAACCACGACAGTTGTGAAGCTCGCACACTATCTGAGGAAGAGAGGCTACTCCGTGATTCTTGCTTCAGCAGACACCTTCAGAGCGGGTGCCATCGAGCAGCTGGAGACACTCGGGCAGCGGGCGGGCTTCATGGTTGTCAGCCAAAGCTATGGAGCAGACCCGGCGGCTGTGGCTGTGGACGCTTTGAACAAAGCTTCAAGCATGCGTGTCAACGTTGTTCTAATCGATACAGCCGGGAGAACAGAAGTGGACCGTGGACTACTCGAGGAGATGCGGAAACTCAAAAGAGTTGTTAAACCCGATTTCGTCATATACACGGGCGACGCCCTTGCCGGAAACGCCGCTGTCCAGCAGGCCAAGATGTTCGACGAAGTGGTTGGCATCGACTACGTTATCTTATCGAAAGTTGATGCCGACGCCAAAGGCGGCTCAGCCATCTCCATTTCACATTCAACGGGAAAACCGCTCCTCTTCCTCGGCGTTGGCCAGGAGCTCGACGACCTAGTGGACAAGCCTGCTGAAAAACTGCTCGAGGCGCTTGGCTTCGCCTAACCTTTAATTAAGGGACTCGAGGACCATTTAGCAGATGGAGGCTCTACGAAAGATACTAAGTGTAAAAGAGGGGAAAGGGCCTTCGCCGACCTTCACCGAGCCTCAGCTGGTTTACCTCATTTTTTTGATTGGCTCGGAGCCGTACATCGGCCGTAAAAGGTTGAAGGAGCTTCTTCAACTGGGGGAAGGGTCTGTTAGAACCATGGTCTCGAGACTTATGAAACGTGGGCTCGCCGTCTCGACACGGGGTGGAGTCGCTTTGACAGAAAAGGGGGAAGAGGTCTACGAGAGGCTGAAGAAACTTATTTCGCCGTTGAGAAAAATATCTTTCAAGATGCCTTGGGAAGCGCCGGCGAATTATGGACTCGTTGTAAAGGGCTTGGCTGAAAGAATCTCCACGGGTTTGGAGGAAAGGGACGAGGCGGTGCGTCACGGCGCCTCCGCGGCTATGGTTCTGACCTTTCTCAGCGACGGCGTCCACATGCCGCGTATCAGCAACCTAAGCGTCGAGAGACCCGAGTTTGCTGAGCAGGTCAAATCGTTTTTCAAACCTGAG
>CAYTDX010000149.1:0-2603 GCA_964436655.1 uncultured Caldimicrobium sp. | reverse complement strand
AGAAATGTGTATGAGTTCATAGGATTTTAGATCTTATTCCCTTTCATCTGGTGGAAAAGGGGGAACAATACCCTTGAGACCTATAAAAAAAGATGTATTTTTAGGGTATGCGTAAAGAATTATCCGTGGTGCTTTTAAGCTCTGGAATGGATAGTGCCGTTTGTGCCAGCCTTGCCAAAAGGGATTACCGTCTGGCCTTTCTTCACATCCAGTACGGCCAGAGGACGGCTCAAAAGGAATTGGAATGTTTCTATAAACTCTGTGAACATTTTAACCCCGAAAAGGTCTTTGTGGCAAAGGCCTCTTTTCTTAAAGAAATAGGAGCCTCAAGCCTTACCGATGAAAGCAGACCCTTACCAGAGGGGGAAGAGGCAGGTATTCCTTCAACCTATGTCCCCTTTAGAAATGGAGTTTTTTTAAGCATTGCTACAGCCTGGGCAGAGGCCATAGGTGCTACGCGAATTTTTATCGGGGTAAATCAGATAGACTTTTCAGGTTATCCAGACTGCAGAGAAGCCTTTATTCAGGCCTTTAATCAGGCTATCAATGAAGGGACGAAACCTGAGACCAAAATCACCGTGGAAGCCCCTCTACTTTTCCTCAGTAAAAAGGAGATTGTCCGGTTAGGAGTAGAGCTTAAAACTCCCTTTGAGCTTACCTGGTCATGTTATCAGAATGTAGAGGTTGCCTGTGGAAGGTGTAGTTCCTGTAAATTGAGGCTTAAAGCCTTTGAGGAGGCAGGTTTTAAAGACCCCATTCCCTATCAACCATGATGATAGTCTTTGAATGTAAAAGGTGTGGGGCCTGCTGTAAGGGAGAAAGCACGGTGAGTCTCTCTGCAGAGGAAATCACACGCATTGCCAGATATCTCAATATCACCAAGGAGGAGCTCTTTAAAAGATATTTAGTTCAAAAGGGTAGAAATCGTATTGAGATGCAGGTAAAGGATAAATATTGTATCTTCTTTGATAGAACGAGGAAACTCTGCACCATACATCCTGTTAAACCGGAAAGGTGTAAGGAGTGGCCCTTCCCACCTTCAATCTTTAAAGACGAAGAAAATTTTTTGATTATCCAGGGTTTTTGTCCTGGTTTAGAGAGACTCTCCTTTGAGGACTTGAAAAGAATAAAAACTTGACAAAATATGAAACTGTTATAAATTGATAGTAAATTAATTTTTAGAAGAGGTGATAAAATGCAAGAGGTAATCCAAAAACTTGAATACTACAAAAGTCTGGGATTAAAACTTACTCCCCAGAGGCTTGCCATCATTGAGTATCTGGAAAAAACCAAAGAGCATCCCTCCGCTGAGGACATCTATAATGCCCTTAAGGAGAGGTTCCCCAGTATGTCCTTTGCAACGGTCTACAATACCCTTGAAGTCCTTATGGAAAAGGGATTAGTTAAAGAGCTGGGGATAGATAGCTCTAAAAAGAGATTTGATCCCTGTATTCGTAGCCATCACCATTTTATATGTAGGAGATGTGGTAAGATTCTGGATGTGGAAAGGGAGTTTGATATAGTTATCCCTGAAGATCTCAAAGAGCATGAAATAACCGATTTTCAGGTCCTTTTTAGCGGGACTTGTTCGGATTGTAAGAAGAGCTCCCCTTAAAAGGAAGGTCTTTATGAAAATAGGATTTATCGGGCTTGGGAATTTAGGTAAAGAAATAGCCAAGAGAATTTTACAGGCAGGTTTTGAGCTGCTTGTTTGGAATAGAACCGTAGATAAAGCTAAGGATCTTGGATGTCCAATGGCCTCTTCCCCAAAGGAAGTTGCGGAAAAATGTGAGAGCATCTTTCTAATCGTCTTTGACAGCTCTGCCTCAAGGGAGGTGATCTTTGGCAGCCATGGGCTATGTAACGCTGATCTATCTGGAAAGACAATCATTGATATGACCACCAATGATCCCTTTTATGTTGAGGAAACAGCTCAAAAACTCAAAGAGAGGGGGGCCTTTTACCTTGATGCCCCAGTTCTTGGAAGTGTTATTCCAGCAAAGAAGGGCGAGTTAACTCTCCTTGTAGCTGGAAATAAGGATAAGTTTTCTGCTCATACTGAGATTTTCCAGAGCTTTGCCAGAAAGATCTATCACTTTGAAGAGCCTGGTCAGGCAAGCAGGCTAAAATTGATAAACAATTTTATTCTTGGAGTCTTTATGTGTGCTCTTGCTGAGGCAGTTTCCCTTGGAGAAAAATTAGGTTTTAAAAGAGAACTCCTTCTTGAGATACTCGGAAATGGGGCAGGAAAATCAATGCTTCTTGAGGTTAAAAAACAGAAACTTCTTGAAGAGGATTTTTCAACTCACTTCAGTGCAGACCTTATGTTTAAAGATCTCCACTATTTACAGAACCTTCTTAAAGAGTTAAAGGAAGTCTCCTTCACAACAGCCACCATAAAAGAGCTTTATGGGCTTGTCAGAAAGAAAGGCCTGGGGTCCCTTGACTTTTCTGTTATTTACAAAATCTTTAAGGACTAAGGTTTTGCATGAGTTCCCTTTCTTTTTAGAATAAATTTTTATTAGTCTGCCAAAGCTTTCGCGGGCTAAAGGTCCTGCGACTACCTAATCTATGACTCTTGATTTTTGGATTTGTGGTAGCCG
>CAYTDX010000148.1:0-2607 GCA_964436655.1 uncultured Caldimicrobium sp. | reverse complement strand
ATTTTCTCGCAGGCTAAAGGTCTTGTGGCAACCAAAAAATTAAGAAAAATTTTAAAAATACAGCGCAAGCTAAAGCTTGCGGCTACCAGACATCAAAAAATCATAATTTTTCAGAGGTCTCTTTTAAATGAAAATCTCAGGTGGCCGTAGCTTGGGCAGGATTTTGGACCTTGTAGAACCCAGAGATTGTGATAATTTAGAGAGAAAAAGGGGGGCTTGAGATGGAGAGAGAAACTATGAATATCCTCTTTGCAGGGGCAGGGGGGCAGGGTATTGTGCTTGCCAGCAGAATCCTTGCTCACTGTGCCTTTGAAAGTGGCTTTGATGTAAAGGAAAGTGAGATCCACGGAATGGCCCAGAGAGGAGGTTCAGTCTTTGGACAGATTCGTTTTGGCAGGCAGGTTCACTCTCCCTCCATACCTGCCGGGAAGGCTCATCTTCTCCTTGCTCTTGAAGAGATGGAGGCCTTGCGGTATCTGCATTTCCTCTCAGAAGGTGCTATCGTGGTTCTAAATGAAAAAAAGCTTCCTCCAGCCTCACTTGATTCCTCTCAATACCCGCAGGATATAGAGGAGCGAATTAAAAGGAGGGGTTATAAACTTCTCAAGGTCTCTGCTGAGGAGATTGCCAAAAAGCTTGGAAGCTCCAAGGTTGAAAATATAGTTCTTCTGGGAGTTATTTCACCCCTTTTACCCTTTAAAAAAGAGGTCTGGCTTGAGGTCATATCTGCCTCTGTGCCTGAAAGGTTTTTAGAACTCAATCTTAAGGCCTTTGAGGAGGGAAGAGCTCTTGGAGAGGCGCTACTTCAATCCCAAAATTGAGCTTTTGTCAAGGGATGAGATAAGGGCCCTTCAGCTGAAAAAATTAAAGGGGATTCTCCAAAGGGTATATACCAGGGTCCCCCATTACCGAAAAAAGTTTGAAGAAGCCGGGGTCAAACCCGGTCATTTAAAGGGCCTTGAGGACATAAGACACTTCCCTTTTACCACAAAGGAGGATCTCTTTGTGGATTATCCCTTTGGGTTACTTGCTGAGCCCTTAGAGAAAGTGGTTAGGCTCCACACCTCCAGTGGAACCACAGGGCGACCCAAGGCCCTTTTCTTCAGTAAGAGGGATGTTATGGCCCAGGCAGAGCTGATTGCTAGGTCCCTTGTGATGAGCGGGGCCACCTCCAAGGACATCCTTCAGAATTCCATGACCTACGGGCTCTTTACAGGGGCCCTTGTGATGCATTATGGGGCAGAGCTTCTGGGTATGCTTGTAATTCCAGCAGGCCCTGGAAATACAGAAAGACAGATTGAGCTTATGCAAACCTTTGGCACAACCTGTATTCACATGACTCCAAGCTATGCCCTCTATGTGGCTACAATTATCCAGGAAAAGGGGCTAAGACCTGGTAAGGACATAAGGCTTAAAAGGGCCTATCTTGGAGCAGAGCCCTATACTGAGGAGACCAGGAAGAAGATTGAGAACATGCTGGGTGTGGCTGTCTATAATTGCTATGGTCTTTCAGAGATGGGAGGTCCTGGAGTAGGATTTGAGTGTCAGACCAGAGAGGGGCTCCACCTCTGGGAAGATGCCTTTCTTGTGGAGATCGTCAATCCCCAGACAGGAGAACCCGTAAGACCCGGGGAGATTGGTGAGCTTGTACTCACAAGCTTAAATCGCACCGCTATGCCCATCATAAGATATCGCACAAGGGACCTTTCCTATTTTATCTCTGAACCCTGTCCATGTGGAAGAACTCATGCGAGAATTGCCCGCATCCTTGGAAGAGCCGATGACATGTTTATTGTAAGAGGAGTAAACATCTTTCCCCAGCAGATTGAGGCAGTGCTTATGGGCATCAAGGGGGTGGCTCAGAATTATCAGATCCTCCTTGAGGGCTATGATGAGATGACCATCAAGATTGAAATAGACCGGGACTTTTTTGACGGAAGAATTGAGAGACTTTTAAGGCTCAAGGAGGAAATTACAGAAAAATTGAGACAGGCCATTCAGGTGCGGCCAAAGGTGGAGCTCCTTGAACCAGGCACCCTGCCTGTAAGTGAGGGCAAGGCCAAAAGGGTGATTGATAAAAGGACACTCTGAGGAGGTGATTTAAGGTGGAGGCTGTGCCTGTTTTGAGTATCTTTGCCGAAAATAAACCAGGTAAACTTGAAAGGATCACCGAGGTCCTGGCAAAGGAGGGTATAAATATCCTCGGGTTTTCTATTGTAAGTGTAAAGGACTTTGGGGTTGTAAAATTTCTTGTGGACAAACCCGAGAGGGCCTATCAAAAATTCAGAGAAAGGGGCTTTACAGTGGCTAAAGTGCCCTGTCTTGGCCTTGAACTTGAGGATAGACCAGGTGGCCTCTATGAGATGGTAAAACTTATAAGTTCTAAAGGCATTAACATTGAGAGTGCCCTGGTCTATGTGGCTGAAACGAGAAAAAAGGCCTATTTTGTCTTTGAGGTGGAGGATCTTGAATCTGCCTGGAAGGCCCTGAAAGAGGAAAAGGTGAGCTTTCTCAGGTCTTCCGATTTTATAAAAGAATAATTTATCAGCAAAAGGAGGTTGAGTGATGTTCTGGAATAAAGAACTTGAGACCATGCCCAGGGAGAAA
>CAYTDX010000147.1:0-2633 GCA_964436655.1 uncultured Caldimicrobium sp. | reverse complement strand
GCCATCTCCTTTTCTTTTTGCTCGTAACGCCTTTCCCACTCCTTCTTTAATTCCTCCAACTCCTTTTCCTTCTGCTTGAGGTATCTTTCATTCTCTTCCTTGTATTCCTGTAACTTAATTGTAGTCCTTGTGTTTTCGTAAATCAAAATCTTCATTAGTTCCTTTACATCCCGGAAAAAATCGTCATGCTCTGCCATCTTTTCATTTATCCGATCCACTTTCTCTTCCAGTCTTCTCACCCGGGAATGTAAGGCCATAGAGCCCTCCTAACTCTGGTTCTTATTGTAATAATAATTTCAAAAAAACGCTTTGTCAAATTTTTTAATCTCGCGAAGGCTTTATCCAAAAGGTGGCTGAAACCTTGCACCAGCCATTTCCCACCGATTCCTTCATATCCCCTTATTAGATGTATTGAGGGTATTTGTGGGCCTATACAAATCTTGAATTGAGGTAAAAGTCATATATAATGTTAATTGTGTTTACCGGGTTAATTGAGGGAAAAGGGATTATTCGCAGTTTAGTTCCCCAGGGGCCGGGCTTTATCCTTGAAATAGAGAGTGAATTTCCCCTGAAGGACACTAAAGTTGGGGATAGCATTGCCGTTGATGGAATCTGTCTTACTGCAACCAAGGTCTCAGAGAGAAGGTTTACTGCCCAGGTTTCCCCTGAGACCATCTCTCGCACTACCCTTAAACTCAAAAAAACTGGAGATCCGGTCAATTTAGAAAGGGCCCTTAAACTTGGTGACCCCCTTGGAGGACACCTGGTCTCGGGACATGTAGATGCCACGGGAAAGATAATTAAAATCTCCCCTGCAGGGGATTATTATCTCTTTGAAATAGAGGCTCCTCAGGAATTATCTCCTTATCTCGTCCCCAAGGGTTCTATAGCTGTTGATGGGATAAGTTTGACCCTAAATGAGGTTAAGTCAAACAGGTTTGCCCTTATGATCATTCCTCACACCTACAGGGTAACCACTCTTGCTTTCAAAAAAGTAGGAGACTTTGTGAATCTTGAAATTGACATGATTGCCAAGATGGTCTATCAATGGGTTAGTCCTTATCTTGAGAGGCTTTCTTCGTCTCAGGAAGAGGGGCTTACCTTAGACTTTTTAAAAAATCACGGTTTTTTATAACCAGTTACAGGAGGTAAAGGCTATGAAGATTAATCCGGAAAAGGAAATCGTTGAAAAGCTGGCCTATGAGCTATTAATTGCTGCAAGGACAGCCCCGAAGGCAAGGGGGCAGGATGACATAGTTGTTGCCTTAGTTACCGACAGAGATGAGATGGAATTAATTGCCCAGGAGATGGAGAGGATCTCTGAAAGAGGGGATGCCTTTAAGTTTTTTAAGAGGGATGCTGACAATCTGAGAAATTCAGAGGCCCTGGTCCTCATATCCCTTGATTTTAAGAGACCTGTGGGAGTTAATTGTGGGGCCTGTGGTTTCACCTGTGAGAGCATCCTTAAGGTGGACAAACAAAAGCTGGATTATGAAGGTCCAGTCTGCGCCATGAGGCTCGTTGATCTTGGTATTGCCGTTGGTTCAGCTGTCTCCAAGGCAAAGGATCTCTGCATTGACAACAGGGTGATGTATACCATAGGGGTTGCTGTCAAAAGGCTTGGTCTTATGCCAGGGGATGTTATCTTGGCGATACCCTTAAGTGTTAAAGGAAAAAACATCTACTTTGATCGGAGATCCTAAGATTCCTGTGAAAATAAAGATCTGCGGGATAACCAATCTTGAGGATATCTCACTCCTTGAGGCCTATCCGGTTGATTATCTGGGATTTATTCTTTATCCTCCTTCTCCCCGCTATGTGGGAAAGGGTCTTCCAGAGCTCTTAAAGGCTGTTAAAAAGGCCAAAAAGGTTGCGGTCTTTGTGGATGCCTCCTATGAGGAGATAAGCTCAACCCTTGATCAAGGTGTAGATCTAATTCAACTCCATGGCAAGGAGACCTTGGATCTAGCCAAAAAAATTGGGCTCAGTCGCATCCTTAAGGCCTTTAAAGTCAAGGATTCCATAGACTATCATGAACTTGCCAGCTGGAAAGATGCCTATGCCCTTTTGCTTGATACTTACATAGAGGGCATCCCTGGTGGCACAGGAAAGACCTTTAACTGGGAGATTGCAAGAGAGGTGGTAATGAGGGGATACAGGGTCTTTTTAGCCGGAGGGCTGAACCCAGAAAATGTCTTAGAGGCCCTTTCAAAGGTAAGCCCCTATGGGATTGATCTATCCTCAGGGCTTGAAAAGGAGCCGGGGAAAAAGGATCCAGCTAAAGTAAAGGCCCTCTTTGAAAGACTGAAGGGGGTAACTACCCCCTTTCAAGCTTAGGCTCAACCAAAACCAAATCCGCTTCCGCCACCACAGGAACCAGTTGATCCAAAGCCAAAACCCCTCCCCCAGGATGTGGCAAAGGTAGAATACTCCTTTTTTACCTCTTTAGAGCCACAATAGGGACACCTAAGGTCCTTCTCGTCCTCCTTTGTAAAACAGAGGGCCTCAAAGATCTTTCCACATCTTTCACATTTAAATTCATAAATAGGCATAGGAAACACCTCCCGATTATTTAAATTAGTTTACTAAAATATTAATAATTTTTGGCCATTTTTCAAGGCCCCTTTATAAAT
>CAYTDX010000146.1:0-2692 GCA_964436655.1 uncultured Caldimicrobium sp. | reverse complement strand
AGGGGGAGGTCCCCCTCTCCCTGGCGGACGGGCAGGACCCGGTGCCCCAGGGCCTCGCCATCGCGGGCACGAACCCCTCCCCCATCAGCCTCTCCCCGAACGCGCAGGTGCAGGTCACCGTCACCCTGAGCGCGGACGCCCAGGTGAGCCCGAACGCCTACCGCCTCAAGCTTCGGGCCCAGGGGGGGAGCGTCGCCCAGGAGAAGCCCCTCACCGTGAATGTCCAGGCGGCGGGCTCCGGCCCCTCCCTCACCTGGACCCCGGTCTTCCCAGCCTACGAGGTGGCCTACGGCAACGGGGTCTTCGTGGCGGTGGGCGCGGCGGTCCTCGTCTCCCAGGACGGGGTGAGCTGGGAGGCGTTGAACCTACCGGAGAAGCGGGGCCCCATGATCCGCCTCAGCTTCGTCAACGGGCGGTTCGTGGCCGTGGAATGGCGGCCTAGGGACGCCTGGAATACTGACCCCTACGTCTGGGAGTCCACGGACGGGCGGAGCTGGACCTCCCACCCGTTCACCCCAGGAGCCAGCCCCGTCTATGGTTATGGTGGCGGTATCACCCACGTGGTCTACAACCCGGACGACGGCTTCTACTACACCATGGCCTTTAAGGCTGGCTACACTAACCAGGGCCCCACCCGGGCGGGCTGGCTCTACCGCTCCCAGGACCTCACCAACTGGACCTTCGTGGGGGCCACCGGGGACCTCAACGACCCCAACTCCCAGTTCATCCCCAGGGACCTGGCCTACGGCGGGGGTTACTTCGTGGCCGTGGGCGAAAACGTGGATTCAGGCGGTGCGGTCTTCGCCTCCCAGGGCGGCCAGAGCTGGAGCCAGGTGGCGGGCGGGGGGATAAAGCTGGACGCCGTGGCCTACGGGAACGGGCGGTTCGTGGCCGTGGGGTTCGTCTACGGCGGGGGCGGCCTGGCCCTGGCCTCCGCCCCGAACGACCCCACGGGGAGCTGGACGGGTCTTACCCCGCCCAGCGTCTCCTCCGTCCGGGCCATCTTCGTCACCTTTGACGGGACCCGCTTCCTCACCGCCATCCAGGGGAAGGTCTGGGCCTACGACGGCACCACCGCCAACCCCAACTACGCCACCCTCCCGCCCTACGTGGACGGGGGCGACCTCGCCTTCGGGGGAGGCCAGTACGTGGTGATGGGATACCATGGCTTCGCCACCTCCCCGGACCTGACGACTTGGACCGCCACAGGCTTTGAGGTGAACCACGCCCGTAGAGTCGCTTGCGGAAACGGCAAGTGCGTCTTTGCTGTCTTCGACTATCCCGTATACCGCTTCGCCGTGGCCGACGAGAGCGCCTTCCCTGCGTGGCGGGTGAGCGACCCCACCCCCAGGGACGGGGTCTACAGCCTGGCCTTCCTGAACGGCTACTTCATCGGGGTCGGCCAGTACGGCTACGTCTACCGCTCCCAGGACGGGACGAGCTGGACCCGGTTCGCCACGCCGACGAACCAGGACCTGTCGGCCGTGGCCTACGGGAACGGCACCTACGTGGCCGTGGCCTACGACGGGGACATCGTCTACTCCCAGGCCCAAGACGCCTCCACCTGGTCCCTGGCCCAGGGCACGCCGACCAGCGGCGGGTTCCAGGGCGTGGCCTACGGCAACGGGGTCTTCGTGGCCGCGGGGAGCGTGGTCTACACCTCCCAGGACGGGGTGAGCTGGACGGCCCAGACCTCCCCTGGTTACATGGAAGACATCGCTTTCGGTAACGGTTACTTCGTGGGGGTCTCGGGAAGTACGGCCTACCGCTCGCAGGACGGGGTGAACTGGCAGACCGTGACCCTCCCGGGCAACGCCGGGGCAATCCGGGTGGTCTGGACCGGAAGCTTCTTCGTGGCCGTTGGGTCTGGCCCCTACATCGCCACCTCTACGGACGGCCTCGGCTGGACGGTGCAGGACACCCCCTTTGACCTGACCACGCGGGACGTAGCCGCAGGTGACCAGTACCTGGTAGCCGTAGCCTGGGGTGGGAGCTACGGGGCAGCCGTGGCCCGCTTGCCGTAAGGGGGTTTAGGGGGCGGGGGCTTCCCCCGCCCCTTCTTTTTGGGAGCGACGATGGGGGCGCTTGGGCTTTTGTACTTGGGGCTCGCCCTCGCCGCCCTGCTGGCCCTCACCGGGGTTTACCTCCCCCTCTGGACCAGGGCTTTCTGGGGCAACCTCCTCCTCCTGGCGGGGCTCGGGGGCCTGGCCTGGGGGGCCTTACGGGCCCGGGACCGCGTGGAGAGGGCGGGAAAGCTTCTGGCGGAGCTTAGGGAGCTGAAGCGGGTGGGGGGCACCCGGGCCTCTCCCGAGGAGTGGACCAAGCTGGCCCAGGCCCTGGCCGACCTCGCCAAGGCCCTCACCTCCCTGTTCCAGGCCTTCCCCGAGCTCGCGGGCTTCCTCCTCGGGGGTTGGCTGGTCTTCCTCGGGCTCAGGGTCTTGGGGTACCTGGGGTAGGGGGCCCCCTCCTTCGCGAAGGCGAACTTTCGCGCAGGAGAGGGCAAAAACCGACCAAACTGGCCCCTCGGACCGCATGGGCTTGCCGGGGATCCCGGGAGGACCTGCGGGGTTTATGCACCCCACCCCCCGGGGATCCCGGAGGGTGGGAAGGGCATGGACTTGCAAAAGCCCCCCTCTCCCGGCCCCTAGGGGCCCTAGAAGGCCGCCCCCTCGAGGGCCAAGGGGGAAGTAGC
>CAYTDX010000145.1:0-2721 GCA_964436655.1 uncultured Caldimicrobium sp. | reverse complement strand
GGAGAGGAGTAGCAGAGGAAGGGGCTGGGGAAGTAACAGGGACAAGGGCAGAGACAGATAGAGCGGAGGCAAGAGCAGGAGCAAGGGCGGGAGCGGGAGAGGGAAAGGGAAAGAGAGAGGGAGAGGGAGCATGGGCAGGAGTAGGAGTCATGCTTACAGCAACAAGGCTACAAGACATAGGCTTAGACCCTCGTGGGCAAACTAACTACTGGCTTACTGGGTTAGGCACAATCCCTCCTAAAGGCTACATACGCCTAAAGGACGATAGGGAAGAGCTGAAGAGTATACTGAGCAATCTAGCAAGTAAGCTTAGACTGAACTACCACCAGTTGGTTGAGTTAGAGAAGAGGTTAGTAAGGGTTCAGGGCAAGAAGAACAGGGCTCAACTAACATACATAATATGCCTTCAGTATCTCCTTGAGAAACACGATAGTAAGAAAGAGCAGTTAGCAGATATCATAGAGTTTGAGTTCAATACAAAGATTGAGAGGTACTTGAGGCATGAAGCAATAAGTAGACCACTCTGGCGTAGGCTCTATCGTCCATTTATAAGGTGAAGGGGAATGAGCGTTAACAATAACAACCTGTATAGCAACAGTAGTAGTAGCAATAACAGCTCTAGCGAGTTATTACTATTTTCGTTAGGTGTTAGAGGGCTGAATACGCACTCTGCAATAGCAATAGAGTACAAAAATAAGAGATACATACTAGGCAAGGGTGAGCCAATAAAGGTAGTAACAGTTGATACTGAGAATGAATTATACGATCTTGCTTTGAGTTGGTATCTTAATGAGCAACCAGACCCATTCCTCCTTGCCATTATAGTTAAGAAGGATCAGAGGGTCAAGGAGATACTTAAGGAGAAAGGTATGGCTGAGTTTGTTAGTGCATGTGAGTCTCTTCCTCTTCAGTTACTGGAAGAGTTAGAGAAGAGCCTAAGGGAGTATGAGAAGAAGCATAAGGTAGAGATACCTTTGAGCATTATAATTGGTATAGCAGACGCTTTAAGAATGATCGAGCAGATAAAGAAGGAAGAGGTAGTAGAAGTAGAAGTAGAAACAGGTGCAAGAATAGGAGGAGTAGTAGTAGGAGGAGGGGAGGGTGAAGAGAAGAACAAGAAGGTAAAGGAACTCCTTGAAAAGCTGAGGAGTTCATTGAAACCTATTATAACAGATCAGGCTTACTACTTATCAGGGGAAGAGATAAGACAGATAATAGAGTATCATATCCTGCAGTTAAAGAGACCTAGTGCGAGTACTGGTGATAGTGCTGGTGCTAGTGATACTGTTGATAGTCTTGATACTGATAGTGTTGGTGCTGTTGAGTACAGGGTACTGATAAGGAGTAGTCTTGATCCTAAGACTCTTAGAGCATGTATTGAGCAAGCTCTCAATGGCAAAGGGCATATCGTTAGCCTTGAGAGGGTTGATAGAGAGAGGGAAAGAAGAGAAGAGGAGGAGTGGTCTTAATGGCAGAGGTAGTAAAAGAAGTAAAGACAAAGGCAGTAACAAAAACAGCAACAACAACAATACGTTTATTTTTTCATAAGAAGAAGTCTGTTAGTTTATCATTTGAAGATATAGCCTATAACATGAGTAATGAGGAAGGTCTTTATGCTCTTTATGTCCTTAGGTGGTTAATAGAGGATAAACAAATAGAGATAGTAGAAGGTAAGTTTATCCTTACAGAGAAAGGTGCTATCATGTTACTGCAAGATATCTTCAATTTTAGATATATTACAACAGCAGAGTTATTACTTAGACTTATCAAGTCTCCATTCTCTCCTCTGGAATGGAGGAAGATAAAAATGGATATACGATTCTTGCCATACAAATTTGGTATTCGTTCTACGATCTCTAAAAAGACTATGAGGAATGCAACAACTGAACTTGTTAAGCGTGGTATAGTTAATGAGGACGGTGAGTTTATCATAAAAATTGAAGAATTTAAATACTTAGTACAGGCTATGCATACATACACATGAGCGTAAAGGGTCTCATGTCCCCTATTGCCCAGAGTAATGGGGGACAAAATATCCCCTATTGCCCAGAGTAATGGGGGACAAAATATCCCCTATTGCCCAGAGTAATGGGGGACAAAATATCCCTCAACCTTTATTCCTCAACCTTTATTATGCGGTCATAGTGCTACTATACTACTTCTCTTACGTAGAGCGCATAATTATGAATAATCAAAAGAGTGCTATCTCTGAACCTTTAAGCATGTCTATGACTAGAAACACGCACATACGTTTTGTTTGTGCGAGGAAAACTTCTTTCAACAACCCAAAGTCATAGCGTATATTGCTATCTTTTTAGACTAATACATATTGCTTTATGAGAGGATACCAAAGGAACTCTTAAACCTTGTCTTCTCTTTACCTAATAAAAGGGTACAAGATAAGATAGTTTAATTGGTCAAAAAAGGGGTATTTTATGCCTAATTAAATACTTCATAATTGTATCTCGGTCCTAGTTTATCTACTGATGATCCGCATATTCGTAGATGGTGCAAGCAAGGGCAATGGTGGTCATGCGGGTATAGGCATAGTCATATGCTTGAACGGGCGGGTTATAAAAGTGAAGGAGTACATAGGCATGGCTACAAACAACGTAGCAGAGTACACAGCATTGAAGCGTGCATTGGAGATCGTTACTGAGTTGGGGATAGAGGATAGAACGATCAAAGTCTTCATGGATAGTGAGTTGGTAGTTAGGCAAA
>CAYTDX010000144.1:0-2787 GCA_964436655.1 uncultured Caldimicrobium sp. | reverse complement strand
TGCTCATCGGGTATGAACTGCACTCCTCAGGACAGGAGTGCGGTGGTGGGGACAGCTCAGGGAGGGCTTGAAGAGGATAGCAAATGCACATCAGCGGAAGCAAGATACTGTGTGGTAAAGCTTTTGAACAGCTCTCCCCCACCAAAGTATATCTTTGACACGAAAGAGTGTATAAAGAGCGGTGATACTTACACATGTCCTCTTGGTGGGGGCGTGCTTGTAGAGGACTGCAGGTGTTCCGCTCAAAGTAGTGCTGGCTTTGGTATAGCCGGGGGAACTTTAAACATAATTTATCAGGCGTTGCATGACAGGAGTTGCGGACAATGATAGTAGTGTTTTTGCTTATGTGGGTTGTTATGGCTTTTGCGGATTGTGAGCCTTGCGACAGTTCCTGCGGAAACTGGTCATGTATAACCAACTGTTCCTCTTCTTCGTCCAATCCTGCTTTTGATACATACAGGTGTGCGGTGGATGGGAATGGCAATGGCATGGTGGATGACTGTTCTGAACTTCCAGCCTGTCAGCAGATAAACGGGAAGTATGTATGTCCTACCGATACGGGAGATAGCCTTTGTGTATCTTCAGAATGGCAGGGTCCTTATCCTTATGACTCTAATCCTCAGGACTTTGACGCTCCCATCTGGGGCTTTTATCTGACCACCAGCCAGATGGATTATCCCACATATCAGCAAAAACTCTCTCAGTATTCTCTGTCCTGTCCTCAACCTCCTCCAAATTCATCCGACCCATTATATCAGTATGCTCTATCCTCATTACCTCTCTGGGTATGCGGTGGTGCTTTTTACAGCGATGCATGGCTTTCTTACGACTCGTGTTCTTACATTTCTTACGATGGGGCGCAGTGGCAGGTCAAGAACAATGCCTGCTCTGATCCCAACAAGATATGGCAGAAGCTTGGATCTAAATGCTATGGAGTATCGTGGCAGCACAGCATATACGTTTATGCGACGGGACAGTATTTTTACCTCACATGGAACGTCCCTGTCCCTCAGGGTAGTTTCAATCAGGATCAGTATGTAAATGTAAGTGGACAGAGCTACAGGGTAAATATGCAGTGTGTGGCTTCCCAGAGTGTTCAGGATGCAAAAACAGGACAGAGTATACAGTTATGCACTCAGTTTATAGAAACTGTCTATGATCCATCGGGGAATGTCCTTTACACTCTCTACTGGTATCCAGATACCACATGGAGCTGTCCAGTTGCGGGAGGCACACAAAATACAAGCTACACGCAGGAAACCATGACCCCCATCTCCACAGGTAGTTTTACAGGTGTTGTTCTTGAAAGACCAAACAATACATCTCTCAGGGGAGCCGGAGTGGATACGCAGGGAAACAGGTGCAGGATATGTGCCACTTCCATGCAGGGGCTGTCAGGCGGTGTTTTAAAGGTGTATCCTGATATAGACAAAAACATAGACAGCTGGGATAAACTGGCTCAGTGTGTAAATCCGAGGTTTTTTGGTGGTGATGTGAGGACATGCAGACCCGGGGGGATCACGGTTCTGGGAGCTTCCTGCTGTGGTATTTCTGGCTGGACAAAGAATATGTGTAGCAAAGGGGAAAAGGAGCTAAAAAAGAGACGTCAGGCGGGGACATGTCATGAGGTTGGAGAGTATTGCTCTAAAAAGGTGCTTGGCGTGTGTCTTGAAAAAAAGAGGAGCTATTGTTGTTTTTATTCTGAGCTTTCAAGAATATTCAATGAATGTGGGAGGCCTCAGGTTGGTAAGGGCTGGGGTTCTCCCAAAAATCCAGATTGCAGTGGCTTTACCATTGATGAGTTTTCAAAGGTAGATTTTTCTGACCCTGTCTGTATGCAGGCGATAGAGGAGTGGGCTAATGAGATGGCTCAAAAGCTTGGCGACAGCATATCTCAGGAGATAAGCAGCAGGGCTGTTGATGGGGTTCAGAGCTGGCTAAACAATGTTAAAAACCAGAGTACCTATGAAGGAGAGAAGTGAGCTATCTGTAGGGGATCTGATAGATCTGGGCAGGAATGGAGGAGTGAGAGCGGAGATACAGGCGGATAGTCCTGTTCTGAACCTTTTTTCCAGTCTTGTAATAAGGTTTTACAGGGGGGATGAGGAACTTCTCTCTGCGGAGACACTTTTCAAATGCGACCAGCTGGGAGACTGCCACTTTTGTTTTACAGCGGACTTCTCAAGCGTGGTACTGACAAAAGAAAGAAAGAGGGCTGTCTTTCCTACCATATGGCGTAATGTCTATACCTTTAACAACTGTCCCGTCTTTGAAGAGCAGTTTTTCAGTGAAGTTCTGATAAGGAAAGACTATCTTGTAGCAAGGAAAGGCGAACTTGTTCTTGTGGAAAACTTCACAAGACTTTTACTTGAAAAACAGGGAGAGATTTACAGGCTTGTGCTTGATAATAACCTCAGCAATCCTCTATTTACCATCAGGGCAGATCTGGAAGTTTTCTGATAAGGCTCATGTAGTAGTCTCTTGTTGTACCTCTGTGCTTTCTGAGGTAGTAAAAATAGAAGATGGGAACTAAGAAAGCGAATACCTTTAGAGGCAGGGTCAGGAAGAAGGCTCTTAAAAGCTCCTTTGGAAACTCTATCTTTGACAGATATGTCTTTACCGTATAGTAGAAGAACTCCGCACTGGGTTTTAGAAAGGCATCAATTACATTGTCAGGTTTGCCTGAAAAAAGCCAGCTCTCAAATAAAGACCACAGCTTTGGAACCACTCCGAATACAAAAAGCTCTAAACCAAGCCATATGAAAAGACTACATAAAAAGCTTGCCC
>CAYTDX010000143.1:0-2810 GCA_964436655.1 uncultured Caldimicrobium sp. | reverse complement strand
CAATTTTGCAAAGAACTCAAAAAGTATTTACGCTAAGTTCAGTCAATGTTTATATCATAGGCTTTTAATTTGTAATAAAGGGTGCGAAGGGCGATACCCAGTTTCTGGGCAGCCTCCCTTTTGTTACCTCCTGTTTCTCTCAGAGCCTTTAGAATAGCCTCCCTTTCAAGGTCTTCTAAGGATTTAACCCTTTCCCTTTCAAGCTCGGAGGATTGCGCCTTTTCTCCTTCTATCTCCACTTCTAAAAAAGGGCCTTTGCTCAGGAGAATAGCCCTTTCAAGAAGATTTTCAAGTTCTCTGAGGTTTCCTGGAAAGTCGTAGTGAAGAAGTTTATTTTTAGAATTTTCGCTCAGTGGTCTGGACTCTCTATTGAGAGTACCGGACTTTTTTTCAAGAAGATATTCTGCAATTTTGAAAAGATGTGCCCTCCTCTCTCTTAATGGCGGAAGGGTGAAGGAGATGACATTAATGCGGAAATAAAGGTCCTCTCTAAATTTTCCTTCTTCAACCAGTTTTTTTAGATCTCTATTGGTAGCCACAATAAAGCGGGCATTGGTTTTTAAGGTTTCAAGGCCTCCCAGTCTTTCAAAGGTTTTGTCCTGAAGAACCCTCAGGAACTTTGCCTGAATGGAGAGGCTCATTTCCGAGATCTCGTCAAGGAAAAGGGTGCCATCCCTTGCCAGTTCCAGCTTCCCTGGTTTAGTTTTTAAGGCACCCGTGAAGGCCCCTTTTTCGTATCCAAAAAGCTCAGCTTCTACCAGATTTTCAGGAAGGCTTGCGCAATTAATCTCTACAAAGGGCCCCCTTCTTCCACTCAGAAGGTGAATGGCTTTTGCCATGGCGGTTTTCCCTGTGCCTGTCTCACCGAGAAGAAGAATCGTGGCGCTGGTTGGAGCAACCTCAAGAATTTTTTCATAAAGACCTTCAAGGCCTGCAAAAAGTATCTCCATGGGAGGCATGTCAAAGGTCTTTTCCTCGCAAGCCCTCTTGACCTTGAGGATTTTTTTTATCTTGTTTGTTAATTCCTCAGGAGAGGAAAGGGGTTTGGTCAGGTAGTCAACGGCTCCCTTTTTCAGGGCAGAAACTGCCGAGGGTATGCTACCAAAGGCAGTAATTACGATAAATTCTGTCTCAGGCAGAATTTTTTTAGCCCTTTCAAGAAAAGAGAGGCCATCCATACCAGGAAGTTTTAGATCTGTAATAACAAGCCCGGGTTTGAGATCTGGAAGGGCAAGAAGGGCAGATTCTGCATCCTTAAAACCCTTGACCTCAAACCCTTCATCTTGAAGGAGGGTCTCAAGAAAGGTCAAAAAGGATGGATCGTCTTCAACTATCAGGATCTGGGGATTTTTAGCCATACCTTAGTGCCTTTCCCCTTTTCGGATTGGAGATTTATGGTAAGCCCCAGTTCATCGCAGAACTTTTTTACAATAGCCAGACCAAGCCCCGTCCCCCTTGACTTGGTGGTAAAAAAGGGCTCAAAGATATGGGGCAAAACCTCTGGGTCAATTCCTGCCCCTTCATCTCTTATTTCCATAATATAATGCCCCTTTCCCTCTTTTAAAGCTATCTGGATTTTTGCTCTTCCGGCTTCCAGGCTTGCATATAGGGCATTTTCCATCAAATTAATTAGAATACTCCTTAATTTTTCGGGATCGCTTTTGACCTCAGGGTTTTCACCCTCAAGGGCTATCTCAATTTCGGCTTCCCCATAGAGAAATCTTAGCGTTTGGGCGACTTCATCCAAAAGTTCTTTCAGATTAATCAACCAGATTTCTGATTCCTTAGAAAAGGTGTAATTGGAGAGCTCCTTTAAGAGATTTTCAATCCTTAAGGCCTCTTTGAGGATTATCTCAAGGCCCTTATCTTCTCCCTCAAGGGCCCTCTTTTTCTTCAGGTATTGGGCAAAGCCTTTAATGCTTGCCAGGGGGTTTTTAATCTCGTGGAGGAGGATTCTCGTTATAAATTGCCATTTTTCCAGTTCCTCCATTTTAGAAAGAGAGGTTTCAACCCTTGAGAGAATAAAATAAGACCCTATGCCCCCGGTAAAAAGAAGGAGGCTCAAGATTAGCTCCATTATGAAGTGTTTCCTGGCGTAGGATAGACTTTCTATAACCGGTTCAACATGAAGGGCAATTCTGAGAATCAAGGGTTTACCCTTCAGATCAAAATAGGTTTCATGGATATAAACCTCTTCACTGGTCTTTAGCCTGTAAAATCCGCTATTTTGATGGCTTTCAAGAATTGGCCCTTTTTCTATCTTTTGACCGATGAGGTCTGGATTAGAGTGAAGAAGGATGGTCCTGTTTTCATCATAAAGGGCTATAAAGGCAACCCCCTCCCATCTTTCATTTAATAGGAGTTCGGAAAAGAATTCCCTTTTTTCTTTTATTAAAGAGAAGTCAAAGGCCTTGATAAGGCTCTGGAGAACGATCTCAAGGCTTAGGGCCTGAAGTCTCAGCCCTGTATTCAGAGTTTTTTCAAGATTTTTATAGCTTAAAAGAGATGAGCCCAAAAGCAGGGCCCCTGCTATGAAGCTTGCCGAAAGGGCAATGTAGCTCGGTTTGAGAAATCTTTTTATGAATCTTTCTGATTTGAAAAACAGGTTCATAAATCAGCCAAAGGAGGTAGTTATAACAATTATAAAGGGTTCTTTGCAAAATTGAATCCACAATCCACGAATTACAGCTTGACCTTAAAAATTACTTCCTTATAATAAATTAAGGGCCCCTTAAAAAGGGGTAGGTTATGAAGATTTTTTTTAAGCGCTTATTTTTGATTTCTCTTTTTTTAGTCCTTTCCTTAGGGAC
>CAYTDX010000142.1:0-2816 GCA_964436655.1 uncultured Caldimicrobium sp. | reverse complement strand
GAGTATGTTGACTGCCCGCTCGAAGGAGGTCCCGTGGCTTTTCTCAGCTGCTTTGTCTGCGTCAGCCACATCAGGAGAGTGAAGGGCGTGGTTCACTGCGCTGGAACCGAGAGGAGGACACGGGAATGAGCAGGTATTCGCTGTTTTTCTCAGGCTTAATCACTTTGATTTTCGGAGTATTCATGGCTTTCGCGGGCCTCCCCTTCTCATACATCTTTCTCTTCTCTGGAATAATCATGACGGTGTTGGGGGCTTTTCTAAAGCCACCTGTTTCGGTAGAGCCTGACCCTGGGAAGAAGTTCTGCTGGCACTGCTACCAGCAGATTCCAGCCGACGCCGGGATATGCCCACACTGTAAGCTAAAGCAGTGAATTGTTAACCTGTTTGCAGAACTTTGAGCGGGATTTCGGCGTAGATGGCTCTAACTAGGGCCCTGCCATGCTCCGAGTTCTTTCTAACGGTGATTACTCCTTTCCGGCCCACGGTAGCCGAGAAAAGAAACTTTTCCCCTGCATAAACCGCTACAGTTTTTCCCGCCATTTTTTCACCGAGCTCGAGGCGGAGGCTGTTACCAGATTCTCTGACTTCAAAAGGCACCTCTACACCGATTGACGCGATACGCGGCTCAACGTCCAGAGACACACCCAGCTCCTTCTCAAGCCTCGCTATGTTCTCACCTCTGCGGCCAATTATCTTAGGCAATACTTCTCTGTCAACCTTCACGATGGCCTTCTTGCGGGACACCATCTCTACTTGTACATTCTCGTCAAATGAACGCAAAGCCTCCACAATTTTTTCCCTGAGTTCACGGGTCTCGGACCTAACCTCATCATGTAGCTTCTTCACAGGTATGATGACGTTTTCCTCGCCGAAAGTGTATATCTCGTACTCGAGCTCATCTGTGAGAAAGTCACGCACCTCTACCAAGGGTCTTGACAAGTCCTCCTCCGACATTCCCGTGGGCACTCTGACTGTCATGGATAGGTTGTAGACTTTGGCTATGCGTCCTGCGTCGAGGAAAATTACGGTGTCGATGATGTGTGGGACCATACCTAGCTCAACCCTGCCGATGAACCTTTGGATGGCGCTGACGGCTTCACTCGCATGCACCACCCCTATCATACCGATGCCCGCCAGCCTCATGTCGCTGAAGACTTGGAAGTCACGGTCACGCCTTATCTCATCAAAAACTGTGTAATCGGGTCTCACCAACAGCAGTATCTCGGCGGTCTTCTCAAAATCACCCTCCAACGGCCCGTACTGGGTTATATCGGGCCCCACCTGTAGGTCACGCGGAGACTCGAGTGTCTTAACTATCTTACCCATCCTGCTATAGAATTCTGCGAGGCTCGCTGCGAAAGTGGATTTTCCGCTTCCCGGCGGCCCCGCTATCAAGATACCCTCAGCTTTTTTCTCAAGACGCTCCAGAAGCTTCGGCGGCAGCTTGTAATCCTCTATGCGGAGTTTGACGATTGGCCTGACGATGGTGACCTCAAGGCCGCTGCTGAAAGGAGGCCTCGCCACGGCGATGCGGTAGTTGCCTATCTGCGCAACAAAGGCCCCTGCACGCACTATCTCGATATTGGCCTCGGGCTTCACCCGCGCATATTCGGTGACCTCTTTTATCAGGTTGTTAAGCTCTTCTGCAGTTAAAGGCTGTTCACCTATTTTGACCAGCTGAAACTGGCCCGGCTTCCCCCGTTTTGCCATCAGGGGCACACCTTCCTTGAAGTGGAGGCTGAGGGTGTCTTCGGTGAAGTATCTCTCAAATGAGAGTTGGGTCGGAAGCTCCTTCGGCGGGAAATAGCGCACCTGGACCCCCTCAGCCTCTGCCACCAAAGACTGTACATAGTCAGATGTTATGAGGACAGCGTTTTCACGTTTAGCCGCCTCCCGTATAATGGCGTCTATCCTCCCTTTCCTAGCGAGCTTGATGTCCTCGAGGCTGGGTCTCTCGCCCACTATTCTGATGTTGAGTCTATGCTGCTCAGCTATGCTTCTGACTTTCTTTAACTCGTTGAGGCCGACAAACCCCGGCTCCCGTTTCTGCGAGGCCTGTGCCTGAAGCTCGTCTATGGCCGCAGCCGGCAGTATCACTTCACAGCCGTCGAGAAGACCTTGTTCAACCAATTGTGTGAGAGTTCCGTTGATTATTGTGGAGGTGTCTGGGACAACTTTCGTGAGATGCACTCCGAGATGGTTAAGTAGCTCGCTAGGGTTGTGCGCTATCTCAGTTGCACCATTTTCCATAAATTTTTCAGCACTGTGAAGCCCCCAGGCCACGGCGATAAACCGTGCTCCAGCTTCCCGTGCAGCCCGCAAATCGTTCACACTATCGCCAACGTAGACGATTGATGAGATAGGTATCCTCATGTCTTCAGCTATTTTGAGCAAGATGTCTGGACGTGGCTTCATCTTCTCGACATCGTCGCGTGTGTAAACATGTTCGAAATATTTGTCGAGTCCTGTTTTTTTCAGGGCCTCTTCGACCGCTTCTCTGTGGGAATTGGTTGCGACAACGAGCTTGTATCCCAGTGTCTTGAGTTTTTCGAGTACATCGGCTATTCCAGGTGTTGCTTCCGCTTGCTCAGCTGATTTTCTGTCCTCGTTGCGGAGTATGTTCTGGATTTCTTCACGGAGTTTGGCAAATTCGTGAGGCGGAAGCAGGTGGGCCGCTCTGTCGAGAAAGTCTTGAATGGATTCGTTTTCACGCAGCTCGATGCCGTGTTGCTTGGCCACCTCTGATGCACGTTTTTTTACTTGAAAGATGTCGAACTTCATCTTGATTAATGTGCCGTCGAGGTCCATTACCACGA
>CAYTDX010000141.1:0-2835 GCA_964436655.1 uncultured Caldimicrobium sp. | reverse complement strand
TAAGAAAATGGGGGCCAAGACCTGGGAAACCCTTTGGTGGTGTCCAGATGGTTCTCATTGGAGACCTCTATCAGCTCCCGCCTGTGGTAACCTCAAAGGAAAAGGAAATCTTTAGATACCTCTATGAGACACCCTTTTTCTTCAGTGCAAGGGCCTTCAAAGAAAATTCCTTTGAATTTGTTGAATTTGAGAGGATCTATCGCCAGAGGGATGAGAGATTCATAGAGATCCTCAATCGCATCCGCAATGGAACCGCAGATGAAGAGCTACTTTCCCTTTTAAACGAGAGAGTTGACCCTGATTTTGAGCCCCCTCAGGAGGAATTTTACATAACTCTAACAACAACCAATGCCAGGGCTGAAGAGATAAATCTCTCCAGATTGGATAGGCTTAAGGGGTCCTCTTTTGAATTTCAAGGGACCCTTAAAGGAAGTCTTGAAGAGGAAGACCTCCCGGCACCACTCATTTTAAGAGTAAAGGAATCTGCTCAGGTTATGCTCCTCAATAATGATCCCGAGGGTAATTGGGTTAATGGAGATGTGGGAAAGATAGTTAAAATCCTGCCCAAAGACGAGATCATAGTGGTTGAATTGAGACGGGGTAGACAGGTTGAGGTCACCCCCAATAAGTGGGATGTCTTTGAGCACTACTTTGATAAGGGTGAAGGCAAGGTAAAAACGCGAACCATTGGCTCTTTTGTTCAGTTTCCTCTGAAGCTTGCCTGGGCCATAACCATTCACAAGAGTCAGGGCCTTACCTTTGAGAGGGTTATCATTGACCTTGAGAGGGGGACCTTTGCCCACGGACAACTCTATGTGGCCCTTTCCCGGTGCACCTCTCTTGAGGGTATTGTGCTCAGAAGACCTGTAAAAATGGGACATATCAGGCTTGACCGGGGGGTAATCAGGTTTTTGACCCGATTCCAGTATGCCCTGGCTGAAAAGCAGCTACCCCTTGAGGAAAAGGTTGAGATCCTCAAAAGGGCCTGTGAGGAGAAAAGGGAACTGGAGATAGTTTATCTCAAAAGTAGTGATGAGAAGAGCCGACGAAAAATCCTTCCCCTTGAGGTCTCAGAACAGGAATTCAGAGGGAAATCCTTTCTTGCCCTGAGGGCCTTTTGTTTTCTGCGAAAGGAAGAACGCACCTTTAATGTGGAAAAGATCCTTGAGATCAGGGGAACAAATACAACCACAGATACAAAAAGAGCAAATTAAGGAGACTCAGAGGGAGTCCTATTTTCAAGTGCTCCCAGAATCCTATCCTGTGACCTCCCCTCTCGGATAACTCTGCCACAATAAGATTGGCAATACTGGCAAGGAGAGTTAGATTCCCTGCAAGGGTGCTCCCTCCGGCAAGGAGTAACCAGGCCTTGGGGTCTGTCACATAGGGTGAAAGCAAAAGGACAGCAGGCACATTTGAAATCAGAAGGGAGAGAAGCACTGCCATCAGGAGAAGGCCAGGGGGACTCTGGGTAAAAACCAAAAGGGGCTTGTGTAACCCTATCTTCTGAGTGATAGAGGTTAAAATAAAAAGCCCTGCAAAGAGGATAAGGAGCTCCCAATCCACCTTACCAAAGTATCTCTCAGAACGCAATCTTCGCGTAAAAAGTAAAAGACCTCCCGCTACAAAGGCACTTTCTGCCATAGGTAACCCCATCAAAAAGGCACAAAAGAGACCGCAAGTAACGATAATCCCCTTTCTTAAAAGGCCCTGGTGTACCCGAAAGGCCATCTCTAAAGGGGGTAAAGGTTTTAAGGAACGCACTTCTGGATACACAAGGGCCAGAAAAAGAATCTGTAGTAAGAGACCAAAGAGGGCCACAACCCAGAGGTTTTTGACAAAGGTGGCAAAAGTTAACCCTGAAAGACTTGCAATGAGTATGTTTTGCGGATTTCCCGTTGGTGTCATAAGGCTCCCTGTATTAACGGAAAGCATAAGACTTAAGAGATAGGGATTGGGATTTAGACCCAGAGCTTTCACCATTCCGTAGATAAGTGGTGTTAACAAAAGGGCCATGGTATCATTGAGAAAAAAGGCTGAAAGGAGCCCACCGGAAAAGGTGATGACACAGAGTAAGGCAAAGGGACTTTTGGCATACCTTAAAAGAGCCTGCATAAAAAAACCGAAAAAACCGGCATATCCAAGATGGGCATTTAAGATCATAATACCAAATAAAAAAACAATGGTCTTTGCATCAATGGCCCTCCAGGCCTCACCAAAATCAAGCACTCCTACAAGGGAAAGAATTGTTAGGGCCACAAGAACAATTCCTGCCCGATTCATCCGAAAGGGAGGAAGATGCCCCAAGGCAAGACCTACATAGGTCAAGAGTATAATTAGACCCGAGAGAAGACCTCTTCCATCACCCATATTTTTGCCTCACTTAAGGTCTAAGACCCTACGAAGGTATGGAATCCCCTAAATTTAGCCTTTTAATCAGACTTAGCAAGATTTTGTGCTTGCGACTATCACAAATCCAAAAATCAAGAGCCATAGATTAGGTAGCCGCAGGACCTTTAGGCCACGCAGGTTTTTGTAGAATAATAAAATTTTAACTTTTCTAAAAAAGGGAACTTATACTTTTAGCCTGCGAAGGTCTTTTGTATTCTTTACACGGGCTAAGGTCTGCAGAGACCCAAAAATTATCTACTTTTGCAAAGAACTTGTATTAATAGAGCATGTTAAAAACTCCTTAAATGATTAATTTAAAAATTAAATAAATTTTAGTCTTGACAAATTTATTAAGTCAATTTTAAATTTAAATATCTAAAATTTAAATAAGGAGGTGTAAATATGAGAGATGTTAGCAGAAGAGATTTTTTAATTGGCACGGGA
>CAYTDX010000140.1:0-2889 GCA_964436655.1 uncultured Caldimicrobium sp. | reverse complement strand
AGCGAAGACAAAAGACGGCAAAGAAAAGATAGGGAAACTTACAGTTGTGAAGTAAAAGGGGTGAATAATTATGAAAAACTCAAAAATTTTAAATTTTGTACTTCTAAATTTTTTATTTTTTAAGTTTTTTGCTTTTACTCAAACTGTAAATATCACTATTAATACTACTCAAGACAGAACTCCTATAAGTCCATACATATACGGTGCTAATCAGGATTTGCAAGGTGTAAAACACCCTGCAAGAAGAATTGGTGGTAATAGAATGACTGGTTACAACTGGGAGAATAACGCTTCAAATGCAGGAAGTGATTGGTATCATTCTAGTGATAATTTTATACCTTCTAGTATGGGAATTCCAGATTCTCAAGCCAATGTACCAGGAATTGCATTAACTTGGTTTCATGACCAATCAATAGCAATGGGTGCATATTCTGCTATTACATTACAAATGGCAGGATATGTCGCTAAAGATAAAAATGGAATAGTTTCTGAATCAGAAACAGCTCCATCTCCAAGATGGTGTGAGGTGAAATTCAAAAAAAAATGGTCCTTTAAGTTTAACTCCTGATTTGAATGATAATTATGTTTATATGGATGAGTGCGTCAACTTTTTAATTAACAAATATGGCTTTTCTACATCTTCTACAGGAGTAAAAGGATATATATTAGATAACGAACCAGATTTATGGAAATATACTCATCCAAGAATACATCCTAGCACAACAACTTGTCAAGAACTAATACAAAAATCAACTACGCTTGCTTCTGTTATTAAAGAATTAGATCCTAATGCAGAAGTATTTGGATATACTTCATATGGATTCATGGGATATTATTCTCTTCAAGACGCTCCAGATTGGAATTCTGTAAAAGGCAACTATAGATGGTTTATAGAGTATTACTTAGACCAAATGAAACAAGCTTCTCAACAAGCAGGTAAAAGGTTATTAGATGTTTTGAATTTACACTGGTATCCTGAAGCTAGAGGTGGAGGAGTAAGAATATGTTTTGATGGTGAAAATACTACAACACGCGAGTTAAGTATCGCTAGAATGCAGGCACCAAGAACTTTATGGGACCCAACTTATAAAACTTCTACTAAAGGCACTATTACTGCTGGAGAAGATAGTTGGATTAATCAATGGTTTCCTGAATATTTGCCATTAATTCCTAATGTCAAACAGTCAATAGATCAATATTATCCTGGTACAAAATTAGCTTTTACAGAGTTCAACTATGGTGGCATGAATCACATTTCAGGTGGTATAGCTTATACAGATGTTTTAGGTATATTTGGTAAATACGGAGTTTATTTTGCAACATGTTGGGGAAGTGATGGTACCTATACTAGGTCAGCTTATAACATTTATTTAAATTATAACGGCAATGGTGGGAAATATGGAAACAACACATGTGTTAGAGCAGAAACCTCAAATGTTGAAGATATGCCAGTGTATGCGTCAATTTTTGACAATGATGATAGTGAGTTGCATATAATAGTAATAAACAGAAACTATGACAACAACATTACAGCTAATTTTAATATTACATCACAAACAAATTATACTTCTTGCGAAGTATGGGGATTTGATGAGAATTCGCCTCAAATTACTCAACGCACTCCACCAAATAATATTAACAACAATTCATTTATTTATGTAGTCCCAAAATTATCTGTTTTACATTTCATATTAAAAGGTACACCTACAATAAATGAACCTCCGACTACACCAAATAAACCTCAAGGACAAACTGAAGGTCTTTATAGAAATATGAAATATACTTACACTACCTACTCAATAGATCCTAACAACGATATGATTCAATATGTAGTTGATTGGGGAGATGGTATAATTTCGACATCAACTCTTTACTATTCAGGAACTACGGCTTATCTACAACATTCATGGAGCGAAGCCGGAGTTTATAATATTAAAGTTAAAGCAATTGACACAAAAGCAGCAGAGTCAGATTGGTCGGAAGTTTTAGTGGTAAGGGTTTCTTCAGAAGTATTTGTTCAAAAAAATGTTTTGATACTTTATGACGGAGAAACCTCAACTACAAGTTTTTCATATGGTGGTGGTTGGGCAGCACCTAGTGGTAGTACTATAAAAGAAGTTACTTCACAGTATCATTCTCCTAATCATTCTATAGAACTTTATACTACATGGGACAATTGGTGGGGAGGAATGGGATATAACTGGGCAGGTTGGTGGCGTCAGGACAGAATATTGGACATAAGAAATTTTGAAGCAGTACAATTTTGGATATTAGTTTCAAGTATATCACAAAATGCTATAATTAATTTTCAACTAAAAGATTCTACTAATGCAGTAACTAATGAGATAAACATTATTCCGTATCTTGGCAGTGATTACATAAATAAATGGAAGTTAGTAGAAATACCACTAAGCAGATTTAGTGGGATAGATTTCAGCAAAGTATGGGAGTTTCAAATAGGAGTCACAGGAGTATTAAGCGGTGAAGCATTGTTGTATGTTGATGATTTTGGATTTGTTATTGGAGGAGGCCAACAACAGCAACCTTACACTCTTACAGTAAATATAAATCCGCAAGGAGCAGGAAGTGTCAGTTTGAACCCCTCGGGTGGTAGTTATGTTGCAGGCACAACTGTTACTCTTACAGCCACAGCTAATAATGGGTATATATTTAGCAGTTGGAGTGGAGATCTAAGTGGCAATCAAAATCCTATAAGCATAGTCATGAACTCAAACAAATCTGTTACAGCAAATTTCGTAGCAATAAGCACGCAAAGTGGTGTTGGAATATCTACTTACACATTGACTATTAGCGTAGAGCCGCAAGGCGCAGGTACTGTAAGTTTGAGTCCATCAGGTGGGTTGTATGTTGCAGGTACAACAGTCACTC
>CAYTDX010000139.1:0-2916 GCA_964436655.1 uncultured Caldimicrobium sp. | reverse complement strand
CCTTTCAATTTTAAGTGGAACTTGCAATAATGATGGATCAGTTCCAGCGGGGGATGTGACAGGAAATTTAACAGGAGTTAGTGATTTTCGGGCCAAGTGCTCTTTTGTGTCGAATGGCAGTATGCAGTGCACTGTTGAGGGAGTGTAGTAATGTCTTATAGGGGGCTTGGCCCCCTCATTTTTATAAATGACCTCTCCTAAATCAAAAGGTTTCACCATAATTGAACTCCTCATAATCATAGGAATAATTGTCCTCCTTTCCTCCCTTGCTTTAAGCAATTACCTCAAATACCGCGAAAAGGCTGTTATGAGCGCATACGGGCTTCCTCTGGTAAGAGCCTGTGCAGGGGAGATGGTAGCCTTCTGCATGGCAAAGAGAGTAGAAGGTGCTTCCTCTGTAGTCCTCAATGCTTCCTCCTTCCCGAACTGCCGAAATGGAACCGCTATAAACACCCCTGCAGGTGGCCTTAACATGACCATAACAGGGGCCCTCCTCTGCGAGGCCTCAGGCCACATAAGCGGAGGTGCCGTTGTAGGCTTAATTGATGGTAACCGCTACCGCGTTATCTGTTCCTTTCATAACCAGTCCCTAAAATGCGAAATCCTCCAGAGTAACACTTAGCTCTATGGTCCCCCTGCTACCAAAACCTTAAAAAATAATGATTGAGAGACCTTTGCAAAATTATGGTTCTTATTAATTATTGGTAGCCGCAAGCTTTAGCCCGGGGCTACCAAATCTATGATTTTTGAGGTAGCCGCAACCTTCAGGGTTTGCGTGAGATTTTTATCGCAGGTTTAAGGTCTTGCAGATACCAAAAATCCCAAATAGAATCTTAATCTCTCAAAGGTCTCAGTTTGTAAACCGCAAGAGCTTTATGCGAATATGATTTTTGGTTACCCCAACCGGCCTTTTAAAAACTTCCTGTTAATTTTATCCCGAACCACTGAGGGGTGGCAAGAACCCCTTTTTGGGCGTAGGGATAATAAACTTCATAATAACTCTCATCAAGAAGATTCTTTCCCCAGAGGCTTAAATTGACCTTCCTCCCTAAGCCCTTATTCACAGAGACATCAAGAATATTCACGCCATCCTGCCAGTTTCTTTTCTGATGGTTTACTCCAAAGGTGAGACCAAAGCCGTAGGGAAGTTTTGTCTTAACACCTACAAAGACATTGTGTTTGAGATAGTTTCCAAAGTATTGAGAAAACCTAAGATCCTCTCCAAAGCTGTGGAGATAGGTGTAGCTAAAAAGTATTTGCAGGGCTGAAAGGGTGTATCTGCCGTCAAGAGTTATCCCGATGGTCTTAAGATTGATATTACGGGCAAGGGTTTTTTTGAGGGCCTCATCATAGGCCCAGTCAATAAGATCCCTTCCTTTTCGGTAAAAGAGGCTCAAAGAGCCCTCAAGGTTCTTCTTCCTGAAATCCAGGCCACCCTCAAGATTCAGGGCCCTCTCAGCTGAAAGCTTCGGGTTTCCCCTTATCCCGAGGCTCTCATAGCGAAGCTCTGTAAGGCTGGGAAGTCTGTAGGAGTGATTCATAGAAAGACGAACCCTGAGGGTTTCTGTGAGTGTGTGGCTTAGGCCCCATCCGAGAGATAGCAAATCCCTCTCTCCTATGTAATAATCATAGCGCACCATTAAGGCCCCGGAGAGCCTCTCAGTAATCCTCGGAGAGACCTTACCGAAAAGGGAAAGACTTCTTCTCAGATATTCCCCGAGCCTTGTGCTATCAAGGGTCTCATACCCTCCTTCAAAACCAAGATTGAAAAGGGTTTTCCCCAGTTCAAAGGTAAGGGGGAGCTGAAAGCGATAAACCTCAGAGATATGGCGATTTTTGTAAAAGTCCGGATCATCTCGCTTTAGGACATAGTAATCATAATTCTTGCGCAAGAGAATGGCAGGCTCAAGCAAGACCTTACCCACTACGAGATTTTTCTTAAAAAGAAAAAGATGGGTCCTTGTCTCTTCCCATTCCGTATCAAAACGGGGGGTATAGAAGTTCCTTGCCCCAAAATCCTTTTCTATAAAACCATAAAAAATTGTCTTTTCCTTATCCTTGGTATAAAGGTTAAGGCCCCTCAGGTCAAAATCCCTGTTATCAATAAAGCCCTCTGCCTTTCTCTGGAAAAGCCCGAGTGTAAAGGTATTATTTAAAGATAGAGACAGCCCTGCCTTCAGGCTCCATTCCAGCAAATCATAACTTCCTGCCCCTGCCTTGACCTCAAGCCCCGGTCTTGAGTCATCAAGAATAAAGTTCAAGGCCCCTCCAAAACCTCCGGGCCCATAAAAGGGGCTCAAGCCTCCGGGCATGATCTCAAGCCTTGAGAGGTCCTCTATCCTCAAGGGTAGATTCATGAGATGATGCCCTGTCTGAAGATCAGAAATCCTCACCCCCTCAAAGAGGACAAGGTTCTGCTCAAAGGTTGCCCCTCTAAGGGATAGGTCCTCCTGAACACCAAAACCACCCCTTTCTCTTAAGTCAAAACCCGAATAGACTTGAGGCCCAAGGGTTTGCAAAAGCACTCCCGGAAGGCTTTTCACCTCCTGATAAGTCTCCTCAGTTGGTTCTCTTACAATACTTGCCTTGACCTCAACCTCTTTAAGCTCAACCCCGGACTGAGAAAAACCCTCTTCCTTACCAAGGAAAAGAAAACTTACAGATAAAAGACAACAGGTCAAAAGCCCTTTAGTCCTAGAGAAAGCCTTGCTTTTTGATCTGGCCATTTTTTACTCTCCTTGTTAACCATCAAACTTTTTTAAGTTAACATTAACATGGGCTCTAAGATTGTCAAGATATTAAAGAGCCCTTAAGCAAATTCCTTACTGCATAAGTTCCCTTTTTTTAGAAAAAATTTTGAGACCTTTCCAAAATTGTGGTTCTTTTTAGGTTTTTGGTAGCCGCAACTTTTAAGTT
>CAYTDX010000138.1:0-2942 GCA_964436655.1 uncultured Caldimicrobium sp. | reverse complement strand
GATAAAATTACACCTGTGTTTCTATATTGAATGCTTCTTGTTACACTTCCCGTTGCCGTGGGGGTGGTGATCTCTCCTGTGACAACAGGAATATCTGTTCCAACCTGAATGGTTGCAGCCTGATTGTCAAGAACAAGCACCCGTGGGGTGGACAAAATATTGGTCAATCCCTTTGAAGCAAATAAGTTGATAAGGAGATCAAATTTTCCTGAATCTGTAACATAATGATAGGTAAAACCAGTTTGTCCCCCAAAGGAGAGAAGCCTTCCCGGGGTAAAATTTCCAATAAAGCCCTTGTTCTTGAGATACCACTCAAGCCCAAGCTTGAGTTCATCCTTAAGGGTAAGCTCAAGAATGGTTGCCTCAATGAGAACTTGCCTTGGAGGTCTATCAAGTTCCTTGAGGACCTGGAGCACTGCCTGATACTGGGGAGGTGTTGCGGTAATAAGAAGAAGATTCCTCTTTTCGTCAGCAGAAATGGACATTCCCTGCGCAGAAAAAGAGGTAGTTTGAGGTTGTGTGGCCTGAGGAGTTCTTGCCCCAGGCTGAGGCTGGGGAGAGGGGGCTACAGTTTTCAAAGCCTCCCCTGTAAGGAGTCTTCTTAAAGAATCAGCAAGGTCTACTGCCTTAGAGTAAAGAGGACGATAAATATAATATCTGATCTCAGCTCCAGCTGAATCTGGTGAGTCAAGGCGTTTTATCCACTCAAGGGCGTAGGAGTAAGAGGTTTCATCGGGAAAGGCACAAAGCAGACTGTTTAAACTTTTTATGGGAATCAAAAGGACACCAGGGTCCTTTATGTTTTTAGAAACGGGGAAACCAAGGGTCCCGAGAATCCGAGAAAGCTCCTTTTCAAATTCCTCAACCTGCCAGTAAGTGAGCTTTACAAGATAGAGCTTTTTATTGGCAAGGCTTGGAACATCAAGGATTTTCAATACCTCAATGAGCTCCTTTATCTGATAGCCAGGACCAATAAAAAGAAAGGCTGCCTCTCGGTCATATCTCTTAATCTCAACAGAGGTCTTAACAAGGTCTCTCAAGAGTGGCTCAATATCAAAGGGTCTCAGATACTTAAGAGGGACAAACTGGGCCACCTGGGCAGAGGTATTGAGGGCTTCATCGGAAACAACTATTTCCTGCACCTTGGGAGGAGGGGGAGGGGCCTTGGGCTTGGGCTTGGTGATAGAAAGCACCTTCCCCTTTTGCTCCACAGTCAGATCTTTTTTTTCAAGATAATCAATAACCACGGAGAGGACCTCTTCTGGTGGAAGAGGCTTTGGCATGCGAAGGGTAACAGGGGTTGTCATCTTCCTGACATCCTCATCTATCAAAAAGACCACCTTGAGAAGATCTCCCAGGGCATAAACAATAAAGTCTGAAAGAGGCATGGATTCCACATTCAGGAGCACCGGACCCGTTACCCCAACCAAGGCCTTTGTGTCTATGGGTTTTTTTTCTTGGGGTGGAGAAGGAGGCGGAGGGGGAGGAAGGGGTTTTTGGGTAAGCCTCCTTGGATACTCAGGGGAAGGCAAAGCCTCTTTTTGAGGCTCTCTTTTCTCCTCCTTTTGAGCCGTATCTTTCCTGGGAGAAATCTCCAACTCCTGGGTCTTGTTCTCAGCAGTCTTATTCTGAGAGATGGACTTAAGGGGCTCGGGAAGTTTCACAAGGGGCTTTGCGCAGGAGGTTAAAAAAAATACAAAAAGTATCAAAAGGATTTTTTTGGTCTCCATTTATCTACCTCAATGTTAAAAAGATGGAGTTCCCTTTCTTTGTTAAGTCTCTTAATTATAACAGATTTTTCCTTTATTTTGATTACCCTTGCGCCATCAAGAAGCTTGTCCTTTTCCTTGACGGTAATAATTTCTCCTGTAAAGAGTTTAAGTAGAGCCTGATGGGGAGGACCAAGCTTTATTGCAATGAGGGTATAGGGATTTTCTGGAATGGCAACCTCACTGTATGAGCCTTCAGGGGTAAAGGGGTTGCGCCTGGCAAGGTTCTCATAGGGACCAGGCTTTTTAAGGCCCGTGAGGGTTGCATTGGCCTTGAGGGTCTCCGTTGCCTTTGTAGTTGTTGCATTGCTTTTCGTTGCGTTGAATTGGGTTGCATTGGTTTGAGCTTTATGAAAGGGAGTGCTTTGCGTATCCCCCTTTGAAGGGGGTAAAGAAGAGGATATCATATCCTTAGGGCCTGGCTTTTCATGAAATATGATGGAAACCAATAGAAAAAGGGCCATAAGTAGAAGCTCAAAGAGACTAAAATTTTCCTTTTCAAATTTCAACTTAAAACCCTTCAATGCCCTTTCTACCTCTTATTTTTGTATTTTAGAGCCCCGGGTAACTTTTCTACCTTACTTTCGTTTGGGCCAATTCCTTATTTTCTCCCTCACCCCTACCCTCTCCCACCAAGGGAGAGTCTTTCATTATAGCAGGCTAAAGGTCTTGCAGCTACCTTATAAAAACATTTCTAAATAGACAATCTCCTTTATCTAAGTTTGGGGCTTTCATATTTCGCTTTTAAAAACAGAGATTTTCAGGGTCAGGTCAAGCTGGCCTCTTGATTCGTAAAGGGTTAGCTCTGAGACCCTGAAAAACTTCTGTTTCCTGTAAAAGTATTCTTCCACCTTTTCAAGGTAGGATAAAACATCCTTTATCTTACCTCTTGCCTTGATAACCACGGGAATTTCCGTCAGTCTTTTATAGCCTGCTGGAAAGGATAGCATATCAAGCCCCTGTATTTGAAGCTTTTCCTTTTCACCCATCTCCTTGAGGTCCCTGGCAATGGTTATTTGCAAAAGAAAGGGGTCTTCCTTTTTGGGGTAGAGAAAGGTTAGGATCTCGGGTTTTTCCTCTTTAACTTGGGGCTCAGAGGGCTTGATGAGCCTTTTTTTAGCAAGAAGGGCCTTTTTATTCTGGTATATCTGGCTGAGCTCGGCATAGAGTTCT
>CAYTDX010000137.1:0-2954 GCA_964436655.1 uncultured Caldimicrobium sp. | reverse complement strand
CCGGCCACCGGGCAGGCCATGGAGGACCAGGCCATTCCAGACCTGGAAGAGGTTTATGACCAGCGCACGGGCGGGGCGGGTAAAGTGCAGACCATCTTTGAAGCGCCGAACCGTCGGCTCTACCGGAAAGTGGAGCCCATCCCCCGCATCAGGCAACATGTGTTCCGCTACTTCCTGGACGGTTCGGTGCGCACGTATTTCATCGGCACGGTGATCGAACACGACCGCTCCAGCCCGGTGCAGATTGCGCAGGTGGGCGCGGCCGCGGTGCGGCGGGAAGACGACGGGCGGCTCCGCATCGCCGCGGTGCGACGGAAACTTCTCTTGATGCTGGACAAAAGCAGCCTTTCCGATGTGCTGTGGCATGCCCTGGAACAGGCGGCTGCTTCAACACCCGACCTTGAGGTCGTAGACACATCCCAAGACGATGGCTATCTGGAGGCCATCCGTGTGGAAGAGCGCCGCTCCCGTGGCGCGCACAAAGCCAACTGGAAAATGCGGGAAGTGGAAGTCGCTGTTGCCCGCGAGCTCCCGCGCGCGGCGGAAGACTGGCTTGTCCTGGACGGAGGCCTGGGCAACGAGTACCTGGACTGGAAAGGACCGCCTCTGATTGGCGTGGCAAAATCTTTTCGCCGGGACGTGCAATTTCACCTGGGCACAGGCCCGCGGGCCCAAACGCTCACGCTTTACACCCTTTTGGCCGGTCTCGAGGTTGGCCATCGGACGTGCGTGTTCCCGCGCTGGCCCGGGGAAAGCCGGGAGGGCAAGGTGGTTTTCTGGTATGTGCGCATTCGTCCCCAGTGCGGCCTGGATTACCCACTGATGGGTGTAGTAAAAGTGGAAATGCCCAATCCAGGGCAAGAGCCAGTGGACTCCGCACTGGTGGATTGGATCAGTGGCGCATTGGTGGCTGAACGTTCTGTGACCCCATACGGTAAAGACAGCCGCTGGCACGCGCACCTGTATCCTGTTTACATCGCCGAGAGCGTGATTAAGAATCACTTCTACTCGCCCCAGGTACTGAAGGCCGCTATTCGCTGGCCCGAACGGAGGGGGTAACCATGAAGGAACATCTGGAAAACCGGGTGATCGGGCGCGCTTCGGCGACGGAGAGGGACCCGAACAGCGCTGACCGGTTCGCCTTCTGGATTCGTCCGGGCGAGAAAGTGAATCCCTTTGACATCGTGGCTGCCGAGCACTTCGACGGGAGCTGGACCTATGGGTTGGTCACGAACATTCGCCACGTGACGGACGCGGCAAGCCACCTGGCGAACTTCATCTCCAACGACTTTGGCGAATCGGTGGATGAGCCGAACACCCCGCGACAGGGTGCCAACGTGGCCGAAGTCACCGTGCTGGATAACGACAAGGATATCTTCATGCCGGTGCAGAGTGAGGCGCGCGTATATTTTGCCGACGAGTACGGGGTCCATGTGGCCCTTGGCATTGATACAATGAAGGAAAAGGAAAAACTTACGGGAAGGAAGATACGCGTTCCGGCTGGAATCATTCGCATGAGCAACGGCACCGAAGTGGTTGCTTATCTGGACGTTGAATACGTGCTGGGGCCGGAAGCCGCCCACGTCAACGTATCGGGCATTTCCGGCTTGGCCACGAAGACTTCATACATTATGTTTCTGATTCAGTCCATCCTCCAGACTGTCGGTGATTCCAGCATCGCCACGATTCTCCTCAATGTGAAGTACGATGATCTCCTCCACATCCATGAGCCCGGGACGTTATCGGACGAGGAATGCAGGATGTATGAACGGATGGGTCTCCGGCCTGAGCCCTTCCCCAAGGAGCGAGTGCACTACCTGCTCCCCTGGGGAAAACACACCCAAGCGACGGGACGCCCCAACGTGTTTATTCCGGAGGGCGAGCCCATTCCTCCTCACAAGGTCTACGCCTACGACCTGCGCTCCACAGTGGACAAGCTGGACCTCCTCTTTTCACATGTGCCCGATCCGTGGGATACGTTGGGCGCGCTCATCGGTGAAATCACCAACGGCATACAGAACAAAGAGCCCGAATGGAACCGCATTCACACGTGGGATGATCTCCTCTCCAAAGAGCCACTGGTGAAGCAGGGGGTTCCGCAAAAGGTCGGGAATGTGGCAGCCAGTTCGGTGGGCCGGTTTATTCGGATCTTGCGCCGTGTTGTGAAGACCAGGCAGTCAGGCATCTTTGTGCCCAACCTGAGCACACGGATGACGACGATAAGCAAGGAGCTGTCCCGTATCCGTGGGGGTCATGTGTATGTGGTGGACATTGCTCGCCTGACGGATGAAGAACAAACATTGGTCTTTGGAGATATTCTCCGAACAATTTACGGGCTTTACTCGGGCGAGCTCCTGCTTGAAGACGAAGAAGCCGAGCTGCCCGAGAGGGTGATTATCTTTGTGGACGAGCTGAACAAGTACGCTCCTGCCCGAGGCGAAGCAAGCAGCTCGCCCATTTTGGAACAGGTGCTGGATATATCCGAGCGTGGTCGGTCTTTTGGCATTATCCTGTTCTCTGCCGAACAGTTCCTGAGCGCGGTCCATCCCCGCGTAACCGGAAACGCAGCCACCAAAGTCCTCGGTCGCACCGACAGTGTGGAGCTCAGCGACAGCGCCTACCGCTTCCTCGACCAGGATATCAAAATGCACCTGACTCGATTGGAGAAAGGGGAGCTTATCCTCTCCCACCCCATCTACCGGCAACCGGTTAAAATTCATTTCCCTCGACCAGCCTTTCGGCAAGGGCGCACACGGACATGAGGCGAGCAACCCTCGCTGCATTGCCCGGGGGCTTCTTATACCGTCTGGACCTGCAGCCCTATGTCACCCCGAAGGGGCTCAAGGACCAGCCCATCCACCGCTGGTTCTGGTTCCCCCACAGCTTCTCGCCCCAGCTCCTGGACGAGGTCCTGCGCGCCTTCCCGATCCCCCTGGGGGGGTGGATCCTGGACC
>CAYTDX010000136.1:0-2976 GCA_964436655.1 uncultured Caldimicrobium sp. | reverse complement strand
GGTAGCCGCAAGACCTTTAGCCTGCGTGGGTTTGTAAAACAAAAAACAAAAAATCTCACGCAACCAGAAGGTAGCGGCTACCATAAAACCATAATTTTGCAATGGCCTCAAGAAGGATTAAAAATTTTCCAAAAGAGAGGGGGACCTAAGTAGAGCGTCCCTCAGCAGATTTAAAAGCTCTTGCCTTTTAGAGAATTTGCCTATAAACTTTGAGATTATGAAAAATTATCTAGATCTTTTGAAGGTCCTGCCAAAGAGCAATTGTAAAAGCTGTGGTCTTGAGTCCTGCCTTCTTTTTGCCCTAAAGGTCTTCAGTCGGGAGATCTCCCCTGAAAAGTGCCCCTACCTTGATTTAAAACTTCTTCCCCCTGAACTCTCCTCCTCAACCCTTAGCTTCAATCAACTTCTTGAAAATCTAAAATTCCTGAAAAGGAGATTCAGAGACTTAAACTTGCTTGAAATTGCTCCTTCCCTTGAGGCAGGCATAGATCCCGATAAAAGGGTGGTGTTTCTCTCGTATATGGATAAGACTATCCAAATTCCTCTTACTGAAGAGGGACATCCCACAGAATTCAAAACCGAAGAGCAAGCCCTTGATCCCAGGGATGAGATACTCCTTTGCAATTACTTTATTTTTAACGGAAAAACCCCCTTGGCCGATGAATTCGTGGGACTTGAGTCCTTTCCCCACTCCCTCTCCAAGGTCAAGACCCTAAAGCACTATGCAGAGGATCCTCTTGCTGAGCTCATAGACCTCCATAAAGAAAGGCTTCTTTCGCATCTCAGGAAATTCAGGGTTGAAAACCTTGAGAGGACTTCATCAGGGTTAAGCTTTCTGGTCTGGGTTCTTCCTAAGGTCCCCCTGAGGATTGTCTTTTGGGAGGGGGAAGAGGAAGAAGGCCTTTTACCGAGTTGTAAGGTCCTCTACAATGCCCAGGCCCTCTCTTATCTTGACCTTGAGTGCTTAGTCTTTTGTGCTGAAAGATTTTATGAATTACTGCGAGACCGTCTGGAGAGGCAATAGTGGTTGATCCCAGAGTTTATCTGGCTATTGAAAGGACCCTCCTTGCCTGGATAAGAACAGCTGTTGCCTTTCTTGCCTTTGGGTTGGCCATTGAAAAACTTGATTTTTTCTTAAAGTACATGATCCCCACAAGAGAAGTTTTTCAGAAGCATCCATCTCTACAGCATCCCCTTTTAAATATCCTTGGAAAGATCTTAATAGCCCTTGGAATTCTGACTTTGATCCTGGGAAAGCTAAATTTCTATTTAACCCTAAGGAGGGTGGAAAAAGCAACTTACAGGACGGCCTTGTGGCTGTATTTTATATATTTTTTGATCTTACTTCTCATCGGACTTAGTCTCTTCTTTTATTTAGTTTTTAGTAGCTAACCCCCTATTGTTTGCAACAACCCTGTTCCTGCGTAACTATTTTTATCACCTTTGCTGGCAGGGATTTTCCCAAAAATACGCGCTCTTTCCTGATAGGAGAGGGCAGGAGTGAGGTCTCATAAGGGGGAGTCTATTCGCGATGATAGGGGTGCCCTTTAATAAGGCTTATACCTCTATATAGGGCCTCGGCAAGAATCAAAAGAGCGATCTCGTGATTGAGGGTCAGGGGAGAAAGACTCAGCCTAAGGTGAGCCTCCTCCTTTAATAGAGGAGAGACTCCTTCAGGGCCTCCCACAAGAAAGGTTAGATTCCTATGAAGAGAGAGTTTTTCCTGAAGGAGAGAGGAAAACTCTTTTGTGGATAAGCCCTTCCCCCTTTCATCAAGGAGAATAAGATAGCCCTCTCTGGGAAGATGCCTTCTCAGGGTCTCTTCTTCAGCCCTTAAGCGGGCTTCTTTATTTTCAAAGGAGGTCCTTACCCTGGGGAGTCTGGCCTCAATTTTAACCCAGGGTGAAATCCTCGTTAAAAAGTAATCCAGCCCCTCTTTGATGAAGGGATATTTGAGAGGCCCTGGGGCGAGAATCAGGATCAAGCCTTTTCAGCCTCAGCACTTAAGGCCTTGCTTCTCTCATAGGCCTGAAATAGCGCAGAGATTATAATTCCCGGGAAACCTTCCCGGTAGAAAACCTCAAGGGCAGAAATGGTCGTGCCTCCGGGAGAGGTCACCATAGCCTTAAGTTCATAGGGATTTTTTCTAAAGGTTTTAATCATGTGAACTGTGCCGGAGAGGGTCTCAAGGGCAAGTTTTTCTGCAAGGGTCCTGGGAAGCCCGCATCTTACTCCTCCATCAATCAGGGCCTCAAGAAAAAGGGCCACATAGGCAGGTCCGGAGCCAGAAAGAGCTGTGACAGCATCCATATAGGGTTCATCAACCCTTACAACTTCTCCTATGGCAGAAAAAAGCCCTTCCACCTGGGTGAGATCCCTATCCTCTACAAATCTTCCCTTTGAGAGGGCACTAATACTTTTTTGCACAAGGGCACAGGTATTGGGCATTACTCTTACTATTTTGGTTTTTGCCGGGAGCCTTTTTTCATAAAAAGACAGTGGAAGACCCGCAGCAATGGAGATAAGGAGGTGCCTTTCTGGTCTCAAATTATTTTTGATGGTCTCAAGCACCTTTTCCATGACCTGAGGCTTTACCGCAAGAAGGATCAGTTCACACCTATCCAGGACCTCTAAACTATCTTCAGTAGTTTTTACACTATAATATTCTTCAAGGTATTGCCTTCTCTCCTTTATCGGTTCTGAGACAAAGATATCCTTGGGAGAAAAGATCCCCTTTTCCAGAAATCCTTTAATCAGGGCCTCTGCCATCTGACCTCCACCAATTATCCCGATCTCCTTATACATCTTTTGCCCCCTGAGTTCATTTTTTTTCTCACCTGATTATACTCCACTCCTAAGTCGTTGCAAAGATTTGTATGGGTCCTAACCTCTGAATTCAAAATCTTTTCGGGTTTTAGTAGCCGCAAGCTTTTGCTTGCATGAGTTTTTTACGCGGGCTAAAGCCCGCGGCTACCA
>CAYTDX010000135.1:0-2980 GCA_964436655.1 uncultured Caldimicrobium sp. | reverse complement strand
AGCGTACTATGAGCTGTTGCTGTCTATCCTCATTATGCATGTAGAAGTTGCTGAACGACCTAATCTCGTATATGTAATGGTCTCTTAGTGCAGTAAGTATAGCAGTAGCAAGATTGGTGCTATTGGCATTATTGGTGCTTCTTGTACTTCCATTGTTAGTACTCTTCTTGCTCATTCATTATATAATGTGGATTATATTAAAGGCAATCTACTTACTGTAATGGTATCTGCTATTGCTGTTATCATTGCCACTATCCTTCAGATTGATACACTTGTTGCATTTCTGATATGGCTATGCTCTTTCATGCTTGACGCTTCCTATACATATCTGAACAGGAAATATGTACAGCAGTATGAACTTAACATATTGGTAAGGAGGAGCAGTAGTGGTGGTAGCATAGAGCTAGCGTTCATTAAGGTTGCCATAATAGAGTCTGCTATGATAATAGGAATTGGAATGGTATTTGAGGCTATTGCTATGACTACTACTATTGATATGGGATATGGAGAAGTTGGTACATACGGTTTGGGTAATGGATATGGTCTTGTTAATGGATATAGATATAGTTCTTCTATAGGCTATTCACTCTCCTTCATGCTATTCTCTAGCATTCATGTAACGGCTTTTGTAAGGAGTTACCTCTTCCTTAGTAGAAAGAGGTAAGGACTACTACTAAAAGAGTAGAATAAGGAAAGGCAAGGAAGGAAGTAAGAAGGTAGAGTAGAGTAAATGAAAGGAAATGAAATTAAAGAAGCAATGAAGAGGTAACCATAACTATAACCATAAATAAACAAATTAATAACAAACAAAGAAAAAGAAAATAAAAGAAGTCCTCTTCTTCTACTGCTACTAACTAACTACTAGCCACATTACCTTTACCTTTACTTACCCTTCTATACAATAGCATTGATATTAACCCTGTACCTACTATACCTAATGCCCCTGCTATTGCTTCAGGCACTACTTGGAATGTTATGGTGAAGTTAGTTGTTATTGGATCTCCAACCTCTGTGATTGCTACTACTGTATATGTACCTGCAGTATCTGTATTGCAATCAGTGCCAGTAAAGTCAATAGGATATGTTGCTGTGAATGTACCATTTGCTGGCACTATTATTGGCAATGTACCGCTATAAGTGCATATATCGCCAGTAGGAGTTGTTACTGTAAGGCTAGTTATCTTTACTGGATTATCAACGGTAGAGGAGAATGTTATTTGTACTGATTCTCCTAGTTGTACTTGATTAGGTGCTGTTAATGTTGCTAGTGTTGATATATCATCATACTCACAGTTAACTTTAGGATCTGGATCACTTGCATATATATCCTGATCGCCTAGAGTATACGTTTCAGCATCTACAAAATCACAATCTGTATAGTCATTATTTGTAGTACCATCTCTAGCATCGATTATATCATTACCTCCAGTTATGTTATCATTGCCAGCGTCTCCACTTATATAATCTCCATAAAGCACATCATTACCATCTCCTCCATCCAGTACATCATTACCTCCAGTTATGTTATCAGGTACAAATTCTCCAAGTAGGTAATCACCATAAAGATAATCATTACCATCATTACCACATAGTATATCGTTGAATCCTGACGTTGCAGATATGAGGGCATCTCCATAGAGATAATCATCACCTCCAAGACCAACTATAATATCATCTCCTCTATCCCCATTTATAGTATCGTTACCATTTGTACCAACTATGAAGTTATTATCAGACGTGCCATAGAAGAGTCCTGTAGTTGCGACTATAGTTATCTTATATGTAATACCGCCTATAGTAACGCTATTCCCATTATAATACACTGTGCCATCTATCTTAACCTCATCACCTGACTTAGTAGTATCAAAGTCACCCCTTACTATTGAATGCCCAGCACATGTACCTTCTAGAGGTAGAGCATATGCCATCCTTAGCCCATCTGTTACAGTCATAGATACTGCTACCATTAGAAGTAGGGTAGCAGTGGCAAAAGAAGTTATGCTAACGCTCTTAGTCACCTTATTGACGCTTCTATCTACCATCATTATGATTCAAGATTCCAGTATTTATATTTTATGTATTATCTGTTATATAACTCATATTATAGAAGAAATAGTAATCCTATACGAGATAAGAATTAGAATATTTCTATATGTTAGTAACTAATATCATGTAGCGACAGTTGAGGGAAGAAAATGATAATGAAGGGAGATGAGAAGGGAATAGAATGGGCATAGAACGGAAGGTAATAAGAAAGAATGAAAAGAATGAATCAGTTATTAGCAATCTGGTATAGGCATATAGCAAATAGGTAGATCTAATACAAATAAAAAAGAAAAGAAAAGAAAAGAGAATAATTAAGTTCACTTTAGCACTGCTATGCTCTTCTCTAGTTATCTATCTGCTATCTATCTGCTATCTACTATCTATCTAGTTAGTCACTACTTCACTTCACCTTACAAGTATATCTGTTACTACTCCCTCCCTAATGGTTACTGTTATTGTTGCATTACCTTCTCTACGCTCAATATGTATAGTTGAAGAGCCAGTAACTATAACATACTCTGTATCTGTAATCTCAATATCAAAGTCCTTAGTATTTGGTACTGTGTAGTGTAGTAGGTTATCTGTTGCTATTGCTGCTTTGCTAGTTGTTGCTATTGTTGGTATAGTTCCTTCTTCTCCTCCTCCTTCTCTTCCTTCTACCTCTCCTATTCTTCCTATTATTCCTTCTACTTCTTGCATTGGTGCATGTATCTGTGCTGTAGCTGTTGCTGTATGTGCTGGTGTACTAGTTGCTACTACTACTGCTTCCTCTACCCTTGCTATTGCCTTCTTCTCTTTATCCTTATCCTTATCCTTCTTATCCTTCTTCTTATCCTCTCCTTCTCCTACTACCTCGCCTATACTCTTCTTGCGGAATAGGAAGCCTACCATATCAATTAATAATGTCTCCAGATCTTGACCGTACGGCTTTAGA
>CAYTDX010000134.1:0-2989 GCA_964436655.1 uncultured Caldimicrobium sp. | reverse complement strand
CTCCTTTTTATTTTCTTTAGATTTATGCCTCTCCCTTGCCCTTCTTCTCTTCAATGGCCTTAAGCACATAGAGGAAGTTTCTCAAAAGGGCAGCCATCAGTCCCACAAAATTGGATAAGGGGGCCTGAATTGTCCCCAGAACCTGTGCCAGGAGCACCTCTCGGGGAGGAAGTTTCACCAACTCATCTATCATCCTGGCATCATAGCCCTTACCCTGCATTACCAGACCCTTGATCTCAAGGGCTGGATGGGTCTTTATAAAATCCTTCAAGGCCTTGGCTATCTCAACAGGATCTCTGTAAGAAAATACCAGGGCCGTTGGACCCTCTACATAGTCCATAACGGGTTTAAAGGGGGTCTCCTCTGTCCCGATACGAATAAGGGTGTTTTTAAAGACCCTGTACTCACCGCCCTTTTCCCGGACAAGCTTTCTAACCTCGTTCACCTCCGAGACCTTTATTCCCTTAAAGGTGGTCACAAAGAGGGCCTCTGACCTTTGAAGCTTCTCCTTTAAAGATTGCAATAGTTCTTCCTTCTTGGCTTTGGTAATCAAGGTTAACCTCCTTAAAGGTTTGTCATACGAAAGGGTACCCCTTCGCCTACGGCAGGCCTCGCTTTTTAGCGAGAATTAAGCCGAAAACCGGCACCTACCCGTCTCTGGCCTTAAGGTCTCCCCTGGATTTGAGAGCACCTTCTGGCCTGAAATTAATCTCCTGTATATTTTTGCAGGAGATTTCTAACATCATTGGTATCAATCTTTATACCTGGGCCCATAGTGGTGGAAAGGGCTACACTCTTAATGTACTGGCCTTTAGCTGCAGAGGGTTTGGCCTTTATAAGGGCCTCAAAAAAGGCAGCCAGATTTTCTAAAAGCTTCTTTTCTCCGAAGGAGACCTTTCCTATGGGAGCGTGCACAACCCCTGCCCGGTCCACCTTGAAGTCAACCTTTCCTGCCTTGATATCCTTTACCGCCTTGGCTACATCAAAGGTAACGGTGCCTGTTTTTGTGCTGGGCATAAGGCCTCTTGGACCGAGGATCTTACCCAATCTGCTGACCTGACCCATCATATCAGGGGTTGCTATGACCCTATCAAAGTCAAGCCAGTTCTCTTCCTGAATCCTTTTAATGAGATCCTCATCCCCCACAAAATCAGCTCCGGCCTCTTGAGCCTCCTTGGCCTTATCACCCTTGGCAAAGACAAGAACTCTGGCTACCCTACCTGTGCCATGCGGTAGAACCACTGAGCCCCTAACCATCTGATCGGCATGCCGGGGATCAACTCCCAAGACAGCTGATACCTCAACGGTCTCATCAAACTTGGCATAGGCATTTTCTAAGGCAAGTTTTACTGCCTCTTCAAAGGTGTATTTCTTAGTGCGATCAATATTGGCTAAGGCCTGAAGGTGTTTCTTTCCTCTTCTTGGCATGGCTTATCTCCTTAGTCCACAATTTCAATTCCCATGGATCTTGCTGTTCCCTCAATGGTTCGCATAGCGGCCTCTAAGGAGGCTGCGGTCATATCGACCATCTTTGTCTTGGCAATCTCTTCAAGTTGCTTCCTGGTCACCTTTCCAACTATCTCCTTCTTGGTGGTATGAGCTCCGGTCTCAATACCAGCTGCCTTTTTAAGAAGAACTGATGCGGGTGGCGTCTTCAACTCAAAGGTAAAGGATCTATCTGCATAAACGGTAATAACTACCGGAATAATATAGCCTTCCTGGGCTCTCGTTTTCTCGTTAAAGGCCTTTACAAACTCCATAATATTAACACCATGCTGACCGAGAGCCGGACCTACAGGAGGAGCAGGGGTTGCCTGACCTGCAGGGAGCTGTAATTTTATTTGGGCTATAACCTTCTTAGCCATTTAGTATCTCCTCCTTGGGTTATATCTTCTGCAAATTAGTAAAATCTATGTCCACAGGGGTCTCTCTACCAAAAATACTCACAAGGACCTTTACCTTTCCCTTATCCGGCTTAACCTCCTCAACGGTCCCGATAAAATTGGCAAAGGGCCCCTCAATAATCTTTACCTTATCTCCAGGCATGAACTGGTACCTTGGCTTGGGTTTAATCTCTTCTACTACAAGCTGACCCATTAGTTTTTCAACTTCCTCTGTCCGGAAGAAGTAGATCTTATCCCCTCCCACTATGTCCAAAACGCCTTCCATTGCCTTGATCGCCGCCTTTAATTCCTCGTCAAGCTCGGCATAAATTAAAAAATAGCCGGAGTAAAACTTCCTTACCTCCTGCTTTTCAGGAGAAAAAAGGATCTCAATCTCCTTGGGAGGCGGAACAAAAATCTTCTCAACTTTATCACTTAAATTATTTTCTGCAAGATACCTCTCAAATTTTTCCCTTATCTCTTCCTCTTTTCCCGACCAGACCTGAATGGAATACCAGTTTTTAGACATTTATTTCACCATCAAAGAAATAATAAAATTGTAAAGGACATCTAAGATTCCCAAATAGGCTCCAATAAAAAGACTAAAAAAAAGCACCATCAAACTTGTCATCAAAACTGGCTTTCTCTGGGCCCAGGTGATCTTCTTGGCCTCTATTTTTACCTCTTTTAAAAATCTCGTGCCCCTCTCAATAAGACCATGACTTCCCTCAGGCACCCCTTTTTTTACACCTTCTTTCATCTATCCCTACCTTTTCAAATAATAAAAAATGGCAGGGCAGGAGGGACTTGAACCCCCAGCCTTCGGATTTGGAGTCCGATGCTCTGCCAAGTTGAGCTACTGCCCTACCCTACTTTTTAACCTCTCTATGGGAGGTATGTTTTCTATCCCAAGGACAATACTTCTTAAGCTCCAACCTATCAGGAGTGTTTCTTCTGTTTTTACTGGTGGTATAGTTTATTCTTTTGCATTCTGTGCACTGTAGATGAATAGTAATTCTTGCCTCTCCTTTTTTAGCCATTCTCTCGCCCCTATTCTATAATCTTGGTTACAACTCCAGCTCCAACCGTCCTTCCTCCCTCTCTCA
>CAYTDX010000133.1:1890-2991 GCA_964436655.1 uncultured Caldimicrobium sp. | reverse complement strand
AAGATATTGAAAATAACTTTTTTAACTCTGAGCAGTTAGATGATGAAGAAATTTATAACGAATTAAAAAGTCAAAGTCTAAGCAACTGCCACCGAAGAGTTTTTGCCCTATTGTATGAGTTGAAAAACAATGTAGATAAAAACCAATCTATATTTAATAATGTTCAAATTCAAAAATTAAACATAAATTCTAATTCTTTGAAAGCAGATGAGATTCACAAAAGAATTAAAGAGTTAAGCAATGAAAATAAAATCCCACCTATGATAATAAAACCGTTTTTAATGGGAAATAAGTTTATACATTATCCCTTGGAAAATAATCTCACTAACAAAATTCAAATCCTATATGAAGAATGGAAAAACTCCAAGCCATTAAAAATAGAATTCATTTGCAATTGGAAAGAAAAAAAATGCAATTGTGGATTTAATAAAATTGAATTTAATAAATACATATACCCTGACGATTTAGCAGTTCAAGAAGAGAAAATACCCGACTGGTTAAGGGTAGGTAATGATAAAGATGATTTCATGGAATTTTTGGCGGCTTTGAGGGTAAGGGTTGAGGGTAAAAATGAAGATGACGAGGTAAAATTAAGGAAGAAAATAAAGGAAAAGGAGGTTTAAATATGAATTGGCAAAATACAATTAAATGGCTTAAAGGCAAAACGGTTAAAACGGAGATAAAAGATGATGATGACACCTTAAAACTTTTATCCAATTGTTTGAAAAATCAAAAAAACAACACCTCTATAGTTGTTCCTGTCCTTGCCCAAAAAAACGGAACCTTAGCATATAAGTTTGAAGGAATAGAAAGAGATGATGACTATATTTTTTATACAGACGAAGATTTGAAAAACTTAGGCTTAGATGAAAATACATTATTGCAAAATTTAAAAAATATCAAAATCATATGGGCTGGTAAAGATAATCAAACTAACTGGAAAAGTTTGCTTAATGATCAAGCAAATATAAATTCTATTGTTCAACCGAGTAAAAACAACTTAGATAGCAACTTACCCAATGGAGTTTTAAACAATAACAATATATACATTTATAACGGCCAGATATACTTAAACATTAAAGGTGTTGATATACCTTCAAA
>CAYTDX010000133.1:0-1790 GCA_964436655.1 uncultured Caldimicrobium sp. | reverse complement strand
GGAGGTGTTAAACTATATTCTGCTAATCAGGGAATTGATAACTTGGGTTGGAATAATGACGGTTTGGCTTTAAGGATTCAACCTAATTGGACTGCGGGAAATATACCCGATAAACTAAATTATAACGGTAGATACTACGATTTGGAAATTAACAATAGTGGCGAAATAGTTGTTAAAAACAATCCAACACTTTCCGGAATTGGAACGATTAACGGGGTTCAAGTTCAAGTAAACAACGGAAAAATCCAGATGTACGACAACAAACCCATACCTTTAAAAATCTTTGCAAAAATTAAATACAATGCAAACCAAATTTTTAGGGATGTAGTTGTTGATTACTTTTCTGGAATAATAAACACACCTGTTTGGCAAAATAAAATTTCCGACGAAATCGCCCAAATTATAGCACGAGTTCCTAATAACAATCAAAACAACCCGCCATTTGTTTGGGGACCACCTGCAACCGGAAAAACCACATATTTGGCAGAAAGGATAATTGAATATGTCCAAAGGGGTAAAAATGTCATAGCATTAACGCCGACAAACAAGTCGGCGGATGTGTTAATAGAGAGGATTTTAAGCATCAACAATAACGCAAATGCTTACAGGTTCCCAAACACGAGGTCTAATAATCCGAATGTCCAGCAAAAAGTTTTAACACGAAGTAATTACCTACCAAAACCTCCCTATGCAATTATAACCACAATACACAGGTTTATATTTGACAAGATTGGAAATCAGGAATTGAAGTCCTTAAATTGGGATGTTGTTATTATTGACGAGGCTTCAATGGTTGAATTACCATTTATGTTTTATGTTATTCATAGTTATATAAAGAATAAAAAAGCCGAATTAATCATAGCGGGAGACCCAGAACAATTAACACCAGTGGGCAAAACACCCTCCGAAAAAAATATTAAGGGTTATTCAACCGAAAACATTTATACGGTCTTGAATTTAACATTTGATAATAGAAATGTTAAAAATAGATTTACAACGAACAACACTCAAACGAAAAAGTTATACTACTCTCACAGCATAAATAACCAAAACCTTGGAGTTTTGATTTTAACAGAACAATACAGGAGTGTTCAGGAAATAGGACTTGTATATAGCAAGTATCGTTATGGTGGAATATTAGAACATAAGAGGGGTCCTTCAAATACAACGAAAACCATAAACTTTTACAATACCCAAATTACAATCTCACCAATAACGGTTATAGAGTTTAGTATAAATTCTTCATCTAAAATACCCACAAGTTCCCAAGATATTGGAAAACTTGAATATTCATCATACCATCTGTTTTCGGCGGTTTTGGCCGTTGAGTTGGCAAAAGAACTGGAAAATCAATTGGGGAATTACAACATAGGTATAATTTCTCCTTATGGGGCTCAGGTAAAGATTATGCAACAATTGGCTGGACCTTATGGGCTGAGTTTAAAGAGAACAACAGTTGATACCGTTCACGGCTTTCAAGGGGATGAGAGGGATATTATAATATTGGTAATGAACCCATCTTCTCAAAATCCCACACCATATTCACACTTTAATAATCATAGAATAGTAAATGTTGGAATAAGCCGTGCGAGGGATTTCTTAATAATATTAAAACCAGCAAGCATAACCAATGGTGAAATTGATAGTGCCTTAAGAAATGCTCATAACTATAATAGAATTAACAGCATATCAAACTGGAATCACATAGTGCAACAAATAAACAACAAAATAGAAATTTTCAACCATCTTGAAGTTAATCTATATTCCCAAAGTTTGCTATCTTCTATGAC
>CAYTDX010000132.1:0-3009 GCA_964436655.1 uncultured Caldimicrobium sp. | reverse complement strand
AGTATCTGGGGAAATACCCAGAGATTTATCTGATAGGGATAGAGTTCAGCAAGGAGACAAGAAACATCATAGGTTTTGAGTGGGAGCCTCTGCATGAGGGATAGATTCAGCCACTGGCTTCCCCCTGAATCAGGTTCTGAAACAAAATGGGAGGGTAAAATGTTAGAAAAGATTCCCTTAGAAAATGGTCTCATCTTGGAAATCTGGGATTATTCAAGAAAAATCGCAGGAGATCGCTGGCTTGTTGGCTTTCTTGCCCAAATTCGTGTAACCCCCGCCAGAGAAGACTTTTCAAATGAGCTTTACTACCAATACTTCCTGGATAACACCGATGGAAATCTCTATTACAAATATCGCAAAGAGAGGACCTTTATCCCAGAGGATGAGGTCTGGGAGGTTTACAAAAACATAAAACAAAACTTCTTAAAAGCGGTCTTACCCTATCTATCTCTCCCCCATTTTCGCCAAAATCTAATCCGCACAGAGGTTGCCCTCTTTGAAAAGAAAACCGACTGGGAACTGATGATAAAGGAAAAAGAAAAGGCAGAAGAGGAACTGGAAAAAGAGTGGAGCGATAAAAAGAGCTTTTAAGCCCCTATTGAGACCTTTCTTCATCGGTTGAATTGGAGGGCTGAATCTCAGGCTGCGATTCCCCTGAAGCACTTTCAGGGGGAACTTCAGCCTCCTTTTCTATCTCCTGATACTCCTCTTTGATTATACCCCGTTTTTTCATAATGTAGTAAATGAGACGGGACCTCTTTTCCACATAAGGGGACCTTCCAAGGGGATTATATCTTAAAGGATTGGGCAAAACTGAAGCTAATCGGGCTGATTCCCAGGCACTAAGACCAGAAGCTGATTTGTGATAATAAAATCTTGCAGCCTCCTCAATTCCAAAGATCCCTTCCCCCCACTCGGCAATGTTTAGATAGATTTCAAGAATACGCTTTTTGCTGAGAGTCCTCTCAAGACGATAAGTTAAGATGGCCTCCTGAATCTTTCGCACTGGATTCCTTGAGGGACTCAAAAAAAGATTTTTGGCAGTCTGCTGAGATATAGTGCTTCCTCCGTATTTTATCTTTCCTGCCTGCAGATTTTTCTCCAAGGCCTTTTCAAGGGCCTCAAGGTCAAAACCCGAATGCTTATAAAATTTGTCATCCTCAGCAATAAGAACTGCCTTGATTAGATAAGGCGAGATTCTCTTAAGAGGCACCCAGGTCTGCCTGATCTTTATGTTCTTTCCCTCTTTCTCCCACTGCTTTATCCGATATTTCATCATGGCAGTAAGCCCTGGGTTTTCCTTTTTCAGATATTCAAGGGGGATAAAAAAGGGATAAAGGAAAACATACCCTAAGAAAAGGATCAAGAGGAAAAACAAAAAAATCTTTAATCTCTTCATCTCAGGTCACCTAAGGGTTACTGGCCAAAAGGTTATCACTTTTTTGGAATTTTGCATCTTCCTCAAAGATTGGTTGCGAAAAAAGCATTGTCAAAATCAAACTTGTTATTAAAATTATCCTTATATGGTGCTACTTGAAGATTTTCTCGGAAACCATTACCCAAGGATTTTTCACCTGACTGTTACCGGAAGGTGTAATGCCTCCTGTGATGGATGTATTAATGGTCTCATCTATGGTAAAAGGGAGGACTTTTGGAGGACCTGGGAGGCGGAACCAGAGCGGGATGTAAAGATTCTGACCCACCTTATAATTCACGAAAATACCCATCCCCTTTATGTAGCCTTTTACGGAGGTGAACCCCTTCTATCCTTTGCGAAATTAAAGACCATCATGCAGGCCTTGAGACAGAAATTTGCTCATAAAAACATCCATTTTATCCTTTATACAAATGGCCTTCTGATTGATAAATTTTTAATTAAAGAAAGGGAATTTTTTGCCAACCTCAAACTCATGATAGTCTCCATAGACGGAGGAGAAAGACAACATAACTCGGTAAGAAAGGGGGCAGATTTAAAGAAAATTGAGGAAAATCTGGGACTCCTCAAGGGGGCAATCAAATTACCCGTGCTTATGTGGTCAACTATCAGGGAAAATATGAGGCTTTTTGATTGTCTGGAAGAATTTTTAGGGCTTTACAAGGCGGGGAAGGTCTCCTACTTTTTCTGGCACTTACTTGAGGCAAAGGAGCCAATAGGAAATTTTGAGAGCTTTAAAGGGTCTTTTTGTAAAGATTTGCAAACCATGATGGATGTATTTGTAAAGCATCTTTCTAAAGGTGAGATCCTTCCACTCATACCCCTTTGTGAGCTCCTTTTTTTCTTGATCCAGGGCATACGAAGGGGACATACCGCCTGCGGAGTTGAAAAATTAAGGAATTTTGATATTCAAGGAGGCAAAATCTTACCCTGTGTTGACTACGGCGACGAAATCATCCTGGGTGAAATATCTGATAGGGGTGAGGTCTGTATGGATAAAATATCTTCTCTGGAAAAGCTTGAAAATTTAGTAAGTTATAGAGGAGCATTTGGTTGCCAGGCTTGCGAGGCGGAATTTTATTGCGGGGGCAGATGCCCGGTCTTGATTAAAACCTCTCCTCTCAGGGCTAAACAATATTGTGTCCTCACAAGAGAATTTGTAAGGATAGTTAAGGAAAGAGTGCCTGAAATTATAGAGATCCTGAAAAACAAAGACCTTCCACCCCAGAACCTTTATTTCCCCTATGGCTACACATCCTTATTAACGGATGTAATACCTTAGAGTCAATAGGTTCGGCTTCTTTTTCTTGTCTTTGACAAGTCCCCGCCTATTCACAGTTTTTTTTGTCCCTGCCTGATGAGTTTACTGAAACCCCTACCATATTGGGAGCCCACTTTTTTATAGGACTTCATCTCTCTATTTTTGATGCTACTTCTCCTTGGGTGAGAGAGCTTCTCCAGATTTTTCTTTTCCCTCGGTGGACAAGATGAAAAAGAGTTGGGATTAAAGGCTGATGACACGCGCCCGGAGGGAATCGAACCCCCAGCCTTTGGATTCGTAGTCCAATGCTCTA
>CAYTDX010000131.1:0-3046 GCA_964436655.1 uncultured Caldimicrobium sp. | reverse complement strand
CCCAGCCCTCCCCGTGGAACCACCGGATCTGCATTTATCGCGTTCCCTCGTATGGGCTGGATCGGATCACAAATGTCCTTCTCGTCCGGGGCTGGTCTGGAACGGAACCCTGGGGGATATGGGCGGAGGGATTAACCGCGGAAGCCCTATGGATCGTCTCAAGCCCACATGCGGCCCGCCTGGATCTGCAGGCTTTTCCCATATGCTCCGCTGAAGCATCTCAACGAATAGAGATCTGGATCAATGAAACCCGGCTGGCCGCTCACTCCTTCCCATCATGCGATGAGGCCAACCTCCGCTGGCAGATCCCCGTGTCTCTCATCCGCCGGGGAACGAACGTGATCCGTTTTCAATTCGCCTATGCAGCATCCCCGGCAGTTCTCACCCGGGGCCGGAATCCGGGTCCCCGCCCACTGGCCGTTGGGGTTCGAAAGCTCTGGTTTTCGGTCGATTCGAATTGAACCCGGGTGGCCAAAGGGGTGAGAGGACCCGACCCGGGCTGGACCTTCCGAGTTCCCGCGACGAGCCGGGGCCCATCCACCGCTGAACCTGCAGAGAGCTTCCAGAATTTGTCGGGGGGACAAAGCGATGGTTCGTCAGGCCCTTAAAACTCTTGCGCCATGGGTGCTTTTTCATGTATTCCTGAGTTGGGGATGGCGTGTAACCAATCCGTTTCGCGAAATCCCAGGATATGGCGATGTGCTGGAAAGCCTGTGGGGGTTCATCTGGTATGAGCGCACCATCTTCCGGGGGGAGGGGAATCCGTTCTTCACGCCGCTGATCGCTCACCCCCTCGGATGGCACACCACGAACCTCGCCCATACCCCTCTTCTTTTTTTCATTGGTTCGCTGATTCATCGGGCAGGCGGCCCCGCATTTGCCTATAACATCCTTGCGCTCCTCTCGCTTTATATATGCTTTGCTGGCATGTTTCTTTTCCTGCGCCGTTTCACTGGCTGGACAGCAGCCGCCCTGGGAGCCCTGGTCTACACCTTTGTAGGCTTTCGCTGGATCCGGGTTGGTGAAGGCCATCTCAACATCGCCTGGACGACCAGTCTGATCCCGTGGATGGCCTGGAGCCTGCAGAGGGGCTTTGAGCGAGAACAGGAGCGACGAAAGCTGTGGATATTTGCAGGGTTGCTTTGGGGACTTATGGGCTCCTTCTCCCTGTATGGGATCTTGCTGGGAGGACTTATGGTGGCAGGATGGCTGACAACTCTCCGATGGAGGTGGACAATCATCCTGTCCAGCATCGCGCTGATCATCAGCATGCCAATCGCAGGACTTTATCTCATCTTCGCTTCGCAGGACGGAATCACCGCACTCGATATCCCATATATCGCACACTGGGGGATAAGCGGAAATGAACTGGTCATCCCAAGTGTCTTTCATCCCATCATGCCTTTGCAAAATCTTTCCCGAACGATCTACAGAGGGTTCCTGGACGAATCCGGCTACTGGAATCTGGGGATAATACCCGTCCTCCTCGGGTTTCTGGGCGTCCTGAGCGCGCGAGCATCCCCTACTGATCGATCCACCCGCCCTCTGATCCGCTGGGTGCTTCTTGGAGGGCTTCTGGCCCTTGGACCCTACCTGAAATGGAACGGCCAGATTGTGAACTTCTCATTTCCGCCCATCCAGATGCTGCATATGGCCTTATGGAAGATCGGCCATCAACTTAAGCCTGACCTTTTCCCAACAGCGGAGCTGCCACACCCTGCTGTCGCGGGATGGATCCCGCTGCCCGCCATATGGCTGCTCATCTTCGTTCCGTTTTTCGAGGGCTGGCGGGTTGCTGCCCGCTGCCTGTTTGTCAGCGCCATAGGCCTCTTCGGATTGGCCGCCTTCGCATGGGAGAGGCTTCCGAGAAGCATACGCATCCCTGTAGCAATCCTGTGGCTCATTGAGACCCTGCCAGCGCCCACTGGACGCTATCCTTTCCCATTCGCTTCGCATCCGGCTTATGAGTGGCTGGCCGCACAGACTCTGAAGCCCGGCGAGGGGATCATCGAGCTGCCATTGCCGGCCCCCAGCCTATCCGCCGATCTGGCCATTCTCTGGTCTCCGCTCCTCCATCATAAGCCGGATGCTTCCATCTCCAGGCCGTTCCTCCCCAGGCATATCGTGTATACGGTTCGAGCGATGGCTCATTATGATCTACGGGATGCCCGCGTGGGATTCGTTCTCCAGACGTTGCGCGCTCGCTACGTATTGATGCACGTTGTTGGAGATCGCGAGAAAAACATGTGGGAGCGTCTTTCGGAAAATTCGGTCGTGCGGCCCATCCGCTGCTTTGATCCCCCTCCTATGCCTTCCCCATGGGCCTATCCTATTTGTGTCGCCGAGCTGCGCTCAGATCTCCACAGGTTCTCCCTCGCGCCGATATCCGGGTGGTCGGGTGTGGAGGGATGGGGGATGTGGGCTGAGGGAACGGAGTCTCGTTCCTTCTGGATCGCCACCCATCAAACCGATCACCTGCTCCGTGTTGAAGCGTTCCCTTACTGCGTTCCCGGCTGGCGGCAGCAATTAATCATTTTCATCAATCAGCGCCTGCTTTCATCATATGAATGGGATCGCTGCGAAGCGCGAGAACTGGCGATCGGGATCCCATCCGCTTTCATCCGGCGCGGAGCAAATGAGCTCACCTTTAAGTATGGTTATGCGGTTCGACCGGTGGAGGTCACCTCCGGTCAGAATCCAGATTCCCGGTTGCTGTCTGTTGGATTCTCACGACTGGAGATTCTTGCTCTTGATTCGGAGCACTGAGGGACCCGCATGCTGTGAAATAACAGGCCTGCAGACTCGCAAGACGGCAAGCCCTCGTGAGGGAGTCAACTGCGTGTAACTATCCAATCAACTGCCTGAACAGCCCCACCCCCGCTCCCGCCAGCACCACCCATGTGGCGTTGATCGGAAAACGGGCGAGGATCGCCAGGCTGAGCAGCCCGACCCCCACGGTCAGAGGATCCACCAGGGAGGCCGGCGCGAGCTGGACCAGAACCCCCGCCATCAACCCGAGGGAGGCCGCGTTCACACCATCCAGGAA
>CAYTDX010000130.1:1716-3079 GCA_964436655.1 uncultured Caldimicrobium sp. | reverse complement strand
AGGAGGTGTAAATATGAGAGATGTTAGCAGAAGAGATTTTTTAATTGGCACGGGACTTTTTAGCGCAGGCCTTTTACTTTCCAAGGCCTTTCAGATTGATTTGGCTACGCAAGCTCAAGCGAAGATGAAGGCTCAAAAATGGCCCTGGCCCTATGAAAAACTTGATCCGGAAAAGACTGCCGAGATTGCCTATAACGAGTGGTATAGGGTGTTTTGCGGTGCTGCTGTGATTAGCGCTATCTTTTCTCAATTAGCAGAAAAGATAGGAGAGCCCTATGCCTCTTTTCCGGTGGATGCCTTTATAATCCAGGAAGGAGGTTTAGCTGGCTGGGGCACCCTTTGTGGATCTATTAATGGGGCCTCTGTTGTAGCCAACTGTATCTGCGGCCCGAGAACTACAGGGTCCGACACTGGTCATATAATTTCTTCTAATCTTTTAGATTGGTATAGCAACACCAATTTACCTGTTTATAAACCCAAAAATCCTAAGGCCAATAAAGATCACATTGTCCAGACAATGAGCAGCTCCCCGCTTTGTCACATCTCAGTTGGAAAGTGGATGAAGGCCTCTGGTTTTGCTCTGGCAAGCCCAGAGAGAAAAGATAGATGTGCCAGGGTTGCAGCAAGTGTGGCCTATCAATTAACCATGATGCTTAATGCCTGGAAAGATGGTAAGTTTCATGAAAATGTAAAATGGTCACCAGCTGGACCCTTTGGTGTCACAGCTCAGCAGAATTGTGGAGAATGTCACGGCTCCAATATTCCTGAAGCCCCAAAAATGAAAAAATAGTCTCCCTTCCGGGCCTTCGGGCCCGGTCATTAAAATCTTTTATTCCTATCCTTATTGTAATTCCAAGGTCTAATGCTAAACTAAATCCAATCATGGATCACAAAACCCTCATCCTGTGGCTCCTTACCCTCTTTTTCTGGGGGATAAGCCCAACCCTTGAAAAGCTTGGCTTGAAGAGGGTGGATCCCCTTATTGGACTCTGGATAAGGACCCTTTCAGCCCTTATGGGAATAACCCTTGCCCTCTTCTTGACTACCCCTTTTCAATCTTTTAAGTTTCCTGAAAAAAGGGATTTCTTTTATCTTGGGCTTAGCGGAATCGCAGCGGGTTTTTTAGGGATGTATTTTTACTTTTCCCTTCTTAAGATACATCAGGCCTCTCAGGTTGTCCCTCTCACTGCAACCTATCCACTTGTGGCAACCTTTCTTGCTATTCTTATCCTCAAAGAGCCCTTGACCCTCAGTAAAATAATCGGAACCTTTCTAATAGCCCTGGGAATCTATCTTCTCTTTAGAAACCCTTCTTGAAAATTACCACCAGTATTCAGGATATTTTCTCTTTTTGGCAAGGTTA
>CAYTDX010000130.1:0-1706 GCA_964436655.1 uncultured Caldimicrobium sp. | reverse complement strand
GGCTGGGCAAGAGGGCTATGAGGAGCCCCATAAATTAATACTGCTGAAGCTCCGTAAGAAGCTATTACCAGAAAAAGTCCGCGGGGCTCAACAAAAAAACTGTGAATAAAAGCCACAAGACCAATCCCCAAAAAACTTCCCACAAAGGACCAGAAAACCTCAGAGAGACTAACCCTTGGGGGAGATTTGGCTCCACCCTTCATCTTGGAAAGATACTCTCTCAAGGTCATAATAATTCTTCAGCAAATAATGGAAACTTAAAGAGATCTCCTCTGGCTATAATACCTTTTAGTCTCCCTTCATCATCAACCACAGGTAAACGATTAATTCTTTTTTTCTTAAAAAGCTCTATAATCTTAGCCAAAGGATCCTCAAGATGGACAGTTATCGCAGGAGAAGTCATTAAATCCCTCACCTTTTTAGTTAATACCTCTTCCAGAAGACACTCGCTTCTTTTTAGACATTCAGCAACCACTGATAAAAGCCCAGCAGGATTGGTAACCCTGATACCCTTTAAAATATCCTTTTCCGATAAAATCCCCACTACCCTTTCTCCCTCCACCACCGGGACCCCTGAGACCCCTTTTTCAGCCATCTGCATTATAACCTTTTCAAGGTTTTCATCTGGAGATACCCAGAGCACTTGTGGATTCATAATATCCCTGGCTTTCACCTCGTATAAATATTTTTCTCTTATCTTTTGCCAGACTATTTCATATAATTTTTTCACATCATCAGGGGTTATATCTAAGTAGGTTCCAAGGGCCTCCATAGCTGAAAGGATATCCTTTTCGGTAATCACAAAGGTTTTACTCATTCTTCTACCAGACCTTTAATTTTTCATCTATAAAATTTATAATTCTTTCATAAATGAGAGAATACCTTTCTACGCATTCTTTAAAATCTCTAAACCAACTTCTCATCCTTTTAAAAAAAAGGGGATCCTCCGTTAAAGCCAAGAATTCAAACTCAACAGCTATGTGATCTGGAGCCTCTCCTTCTTTAGCAAATTGATAACCTGCTCTCTCATAATACTCTAAAACCTCTTGCGAGGTTTCTCCAAGGAGAAGGCCCTCCCTATAGTAAGACTCATAGGGAGGGCATGGAAGGGTGGGGAATGAGGAGATAAAGAGATTGGTGTATTCTTGCTTTAAATTCTCAAGCCCAAGACCCCTAAAATACTCGCTAAATTTAAAAATTTCCCTTTCCCCTTCTTCAAGCTGTTTTTCAAGCCTCTTTAGTTCATTCAACCATTCTTCTGAGGGATAGGTAAGCAGCAGTGAAAAATATTTAAACCAGAGTTTTTTCATGCCCTCTCTTCCACAGGTAATATTTCCGAAAGCTTAAGGATTACAAAAATAACTGCTGCCATTACACCTGCCGTAATCAAAATTTCTATAATAGAGGGATAGTAATTCCAGAAGTCTACAAACACCCTTCCTGGGCTTAAAAGATCTCCCGTAACCTCACCATGAGCAATTGGGTAGCTCCATTCCTCGGTGCTGTAACGCTCAATCACAGGAACTCTGAAAGGAATGATATTGTAAGAAGAAGGAAGAAGTAAAAATCTATGGGCAAAAACCCCAATTATTAAAAAAATTCCTGCTTGAACAAGTTTTTTCGGAACATCAGAGTATCTGAAGAAAAGATAGGCGGAAAGGAGAATGAAGAAGACCTCTATCACATGGAGGTGTAAATACTTAGTA
>CAYTDX010000129.1:1261-3135 GCA_964436655.1 uncultured Caldimicrobium sp. | reverse complement strand
ACGTTGATTAGATAAACTATGTCGTAGTTTGAGCCTATTCTATCTATCCGGCCTATCCTCTGGATTAGTATGACCGGGTTCCATGGGAAGTCATAGTTTGCTACGTATTGGGCGTTTTGTAGGTTCTGACCAGCGCTTAGAACGTCTGTGCTTACGAGTAATCCGCCCACCTTCTGGAATCGTCTTACAATATGGTCCTCTAAGGCTTTTTCGCCCTTGTCGTTATAGCCGCCTGCACCAGTTACCAGCATCACTCGGTTGAACGAAGCCTTCAGCCTTCTGTAGAGATAATGGGCGGTGTCTGCGTATTGTGTAAAGATTATGACGCCGTTGGGCTCTTTGATTTGCTTCATAATCTGTTGGAGCCTTCTTTCTAGTAGGAAGTATTTTTCATCGTGGTTGGGTAGCATGCGTAGAAGCGATTCTATGGCTTCTTCGTCTTTTGAGCATTTGTCTACGAATTCCTCGGCTTCCTGTTTGCTTAACCTGCATTCATTGTATAGGCCTTTGTATCTGGGTTTTGAGAAGAGCTCCTCGGGTGCTGGTAGTCTATCGAATGGTATCTCATCCTCCGTCTCTTCCATATCGGGGAATAGGTTGAGTATGTCTCCCCTCATTTTGGGCGGTATGAATACCGAGTACTTAGTAGCGTAGTGCTTTGCTGCTCTTATGTAGTTCAGCATCCTCCTCAATGTCTCTCCGAAGGCTGCGTAGCTGCTCTCAAGCCTCTTGAACAGGTTTATTATGAATATCGTTTTTACTAGGTTTTTCAGGTTCTCCACCTGTGTTGGGTCTTTCTTCTCGATTCTTGTTCCGTCGGGTAGCCTGAATTGTGCCGATAGCCTCTCTATCGAGAGGTCGTAGAAGGCTAGACTCAGATTTTCCAGTTTTTTGTAGATTTCGTCAAGGCTTATGGTTATGGGGTATCTTCCTATCTTTTCGTCAAATACTCTTTTGGGGAATCTTATCCTTCCTTCTCTATCTAGGGCTTTTGCTAGTTCTCTGGAGTGTCTCACTATGAATCTGCGCAGTATGTCGTCCATGTTTATAGGCTCTCCAGCTAGCCACCTTCTCTGCTGGGTCACGAAGTATCCATATAGCGATGGATGTTCTAGGTCTGCTATGCAGTTATCTGGTAGGTATAGGCTTAGGAGGGAGTATAGGTCCATGAGGCTTGTGTTGACAGGGGTAGCGGTTATCAGAACTATCTTCGCCTGATTCTTGTTTACCAGCTCTCTTAGAGCTATGTATCTATTGGTTGAGCTTCTTCTAAAGTAATGGGCTTCGTCGACTATGATTAGCTCTGGGCCTTTTTCTCCAACATAATCTTCTATTATGTCGGGGTTTTGTGAGAGCATTTCCGTGGAAAGCGTGTCAATTCTTACGAGGGTCTCGTTCATCTCGCCCTTCCATGTCGTTTCCAGTATCGATTTGGGAGCTATGAGGAGGGGGCGTATCCCTTCTCTTATCGCTTCATGAGCTAGGGCTAGCGCTACCCTCGATTTACCTAGGCCGGTAGAGTCCGCTATCACTACACCGCCGTACTTCTCAAGCTTCTCCTTAGCGTCTATGTAGGTTAGCTGCTGATGCGGATATAGGTGCTTGAGCATTTTTGTTTCTCGTTCTATTAGGCTTCCCTTGTAGGTCTCGTACAGTGCTTTCGCCACCACTTCATAGGGGCTCCATGACGTTACATAGTTGCTAAGTAGTGAGATGAATTCTTCCTTGAAGTCTCTGGATTGGTTCCACTGCTCCTCAAACCATTCAGCTAGTTCTTGGACAACCTCTCTATCGGTGTTAAGCATGTTTAGCTCTCTGTTGCTTACGAGACCTCCGTAAGTGAGGTTGCTGCTACCAACCACACCTATACCCCT
>CAYTDX010000129.1:0-1161 GCA_964436655.1 uncultured Caldimicrobium sp. | reverse complement strand
CTCCATTATCCTAACCAGCCGCTTATCATCCTTGAAGTACTGGATTGTCTTCTGGAGCAGTCGGAAGTAATCAGCGTCGTCCTCAAACTGCTCAAGCTCTTGAAGTATCTCGTCTTCCCATTTTATCGTCTCCGTTGGCTCCCTCCCCAAGAGTAGCTTCATAGGCTTGTCTCCAAGACCCTGCGCTATAGCTCCGTAGCCTCTTACGTTGAAGTAGGCGGACGCTATTGCTATTTCATCTACTTCGGAGAATTCTTTGTTCAGGACGAATGCTAGGGTTTCTTTCTTGTTATCAATTATCTTCGCCAACTTCTCCAGCCTCCTTGGATTCTATATCTTCCACTATTGGGCGGCCAGCTTTGATAAGCCTATCCTCAACAACCTCCACGAAAGCCTTATGCAGCTCACCAACAAGCCTATCAAGCTCGGATTCTGCAAAACCTAAAGCCCTTAGAACAGCTTTGTCCAGCTCTTTACGGTCTGATTGATTTATTTCTTCCTTATAAGGAAGTGGTTTACGCTTGAATAGCCTTTCTGCGTCAAAATCTATTTCTAAGCTTGAAAGATTTGGCACGGGCATATCTTCAAAAAAACCTGTTAGAACCTGCAAAACACCCCCACCCATTCTCATTCCAAAAAGTTCTTTGATTAAGTAAAACAAAGTAGAATTAAGGAAGAGCCAGACGGTCAAGTAGAATTGAATTGCGACGTTAGATTTTGAGGTTTTTATGTTTTTTAGGTATAATAAATCTGAAGTATGGTCAGCTAAGATAGGTTTTTCTGAAAAAATCTCAAAATGTCTCGCCTGAGTGAATTTTATAAGAACTATGTGGGACGGTTTCAATTGATTGCTAAGTGAGTACCATAAAGGCCTATTGCGCGTAGTTTCCAAATTATTGTAACCAATTGTTTTCTTCCCTTTATGAATACCTCGTTTGATAGTTACTTCCTTTTTCTCTCCATGTCTTATATATTTCAGTGTAAATGAACCAGGGTTGCTCGTGTACAATACAAGGTCTTTTGGAGACTTAATTACCCATGAGTCAACTTTTTTTGGAGTTCTGAATATGGGGCATACATCTTTCCTATCTATTACGAATCTTTCTCCTGCTTCGTTTTCTATGTATATTAGTCCTTGTTGTTGTAGTTCTTTTGCTGTTT
>CAYTDX010000128.1:0-3151 GCA_964436655.1 uncultured Caldimicrobium sp. | reverse complement strand
ATGCATGGTTGAAATCGTTCACCAGCCCGTGAAGGAGCTTGTTATCATGGAGTATATCCGTTTTCCTTCGGCTGAGGAGCTTGTGCGGAACATGCTGCTTCCTCCGGGTCAGCCCGCTGTGCTTTACTGGGCTGAGGGGGTAGTCTTTCTCCCCATCCCTGTTCCGACTAACAACGCCAAGGTTGTGGAGGAGCTGTTGAACGGACGCGTCTTCTGGATGAGCGTATCCTTCGCACCTATGGCGAACTATTCACCCATGCTTAGTGTCGAGAAAGGGCCCGAAGCCATGGTGATAAACGTGTCAAGAAGCAGTCTCCTGACACAGGTTGCGAGATGGCTCAAATCAAAGCTTTCGGCGAGCGAATAGGTCCAGAACCCAGTGGCTCAGCTTCGGTGAATAAGTTTTGACAACACGTTTGTTTACAAGCTCGACAAGGTAGCCGAACCTTTCAGCCAATTCTGAGACAGTTTTGTAGAGCGTGGCCCAGCCGCTCTCGTTTTCCGCAAGCTCATGAAAATGAATAAAGCCGCCCACATCCCTGAGAAGCTGTAACGCAGTCGGAAAATATTCCGCTGTTCCCCTGAAATAACCCATGAGAACCCTGTCTGCACATCCCCTTAGACCCATGTTGACCGCGTTTCTACAATCTGTATGAAAGGCAGTTACTTTATGCTCGACGTGGTTAAGCCTAATGTTCTTTACGAGATACTTGTAGGCTTCTTCGTTGATTTCGAACGAGTATACATGGTTTGCCGCCGATTTTGCGGCTGGGAGCGTGAACTGGCCCACACCCGCGAACATGTCCACCACTATTTCGCCGGGACGCGGCAGCCTCCTTATCCGGCGTCGCTCCTCAAAGTTTCCGAGAGAGAACATGAGACGGGAAGCGTCGAAAGTGTATACAATACCGTCCTCCTTAACAGTTGTAACGGTGTCGGGGCTGCCCGCAACATGCCGAATAACCGGAACCCGGAAAGGCCCTTCAATCCTCTCAATCTCCAGAACAGTCTCCACACCGTTATTTCTCATCATTATAACCCTAGCAAACTCTCTAAGGTCGATGTTGGAGCCTCTCGGCACCCTCACTATGGCTACTCTCCCGAGGAATTTGACGCTGGGCTTCACCAGTCAATGTTTTTGGCTGACGACCGTTTAAGCCTTATTAGCTGAGTTTTTCGCTGATGAGAACGTGAGCTCGGAGGCCAAGAAAAAGGGTGGAAAGGAGAAGAAAGCGCCTGAGAAGAAGGAGGAGGTTGTTGAGAGGGGTGTGATGGGTGTGGCCGCGCCTTCCCTCGAAGAGGTGAGAGAATATGTTAAGGGTGTTAAGGTTTTAACCCCGGTATCAATCGCGGAACGCTTCAAAGTTAGGCTGTCCGTTGCCAAGGCGCTTCTCCGCGACCTCGTCTCTAAGGGGTTGGTGAAAGAGGTGGTGGGAAGCAACAGATTAAGGGTCTACGCACCACTTATACAGACGACGACTGCAGAGGCGAAGGCAGCGGCAACCGAGGAGAAGCCTGCGAAGGCTAAACGTTCTTCGAAAAAATCCTCATCCTAGCGCCGACCCGAGCCTTTGATATTTCATCAGCACCTCTTCCCACGCTCCCTATCTTGATTGTTTGGCTTGGAGCGGCATGCTGTGAGAGCGCTATGCCCAGGGCTTGTTCAGGCGACCAGTAGAAAATATCTCCTTTCTCAAGTTTGGTGACAGATTTTTCCACACCCCTCCTTATCTCTGTTATGATGTAGACAGCGTTTTGCCATCTTGCAACAAACCCCTCAATTGGCAGCCTTTTCACAACCTCGTCAACGGTAAGCGGAGCCGCGAACCTGTGAAGCTCGCCCTCAACCTCCTCAAGCCCCTCGACATGGACAACAATCGGTATCCTCGCTCCACTCATTCTCCATACAGCTCCAATGTTCCTAAGTAGTTGGCGAGAATGGGCATAAGTTCCACACCCCTTATCCTACCGAGGCCGCCGCACATGCAGCTGATCTCGTCAAACCTCGTGACACTGTCACCCCTCACATCGGGCCCCCATATCAAAACAGGCACAGGATCTCCCCGGTGGTCTCCAATCTCCGACGGCGTGGTGTGATCACCCGTCACCGCCACATAGGTATCGGAGCTCAGCTGCTCAAGCATCTTTCCCAGAGCTTCCCCGACCCTGTTGATCATCTCGGCTTTTTCTCGAGGCTTTTTGTCATGGCTCAGCGTGTCAGTAGCCTTGACATGCAGCAGAACAAAATCACGAGTCTTGAGCGATTCTATCACGGCATTAATTTTGTTTCCGAGGTTTGTGTTAACGGTTCCTGTAGCTCCCTCGACATTTACCACGTCGAAACCCGCCGCCCTGCAGACACCTTTGTAAAGTGCTCCGCCGGCGACGACCGCGGCCTTTAACCCAAACTTTTTCTCGAAGGGCAGTAAATTCGGTAGCCGTCCCGCTCCACGTGTCAGGATATAGTTTGCGGGTGGGAGATTTTTCTCACGTCTCTTGATGTTGATTGGTTGAGTTTGTAGAATCTGTCTCGTTTTCTCCAAGAATTTTTCCAAGGCCTGTGCGGTTTTTATCGACTCCGGTGAATCGTCTAGTGGCATCGGTTTCTGGACTGTTGATGTTTTGCCGTGAGGGTCAACGTTTGAGACACGATGAGAGATTCCTTTGCCTCTCATGATTAGGACTCCTCTGTGTTCAACGGTGTGTCTAAAAGTAAACTGGACGCCGTCTATCTCCATCGTTTGTATGGATTCAGCCAGCTCTCTGCTCTCCTCAGTCGATATTCGCCCCGCTCTCCTATCAATCACAGTCCCATCCTCGGCCACTGTGGCGAAGTTGCATCGGAAGGCGACGTCATCAAGGCTCAGGTCAAGACCAGCGCCCAGTGCTTCAAACGGGCCCCGGCCGGTGTAGCAGGTGAACGGGTCGTATCCGAGAAGAGCGAGATGGCCTGTGTCGCTTCCGTTGGGAATGCCCCGGGCCACTACGTCAACCAACCCCGTCTCACCCTCGGCCGCTAAACGGTCCAAAACCCTATTGCGAGCATACTGTAACGGAGTCATGTAACCGAGGCTTCTACATCGTCTATCCCCCAAACCATCCAAAACAACCAGGACAGCCTTCATGAAGAATGAAGAGGGTTGACCAGCTA
>CAYTDX010000127.1:0-3207 GCA_964436655.1 uncultured Caldimicrobium sp. | reverse complement strand
GGTAGCCGCAAGACCTTTAGCCTGCGCAGGTTTTTAAAAACAAAAAAAATCAAAAAACCCCACGCAAGCTTAAGCTTGCGGCTACCAGAAACCTAAAAAGAACCATTATTTTGCAAAGGTCTCTTTTTATCAATTTTTTTGAAATAGAAAACTCTCATCCTTTATTTAAAATTACTCTTGACTTTATCTAAAAATCCTTTAAATATAATAGGCATGGAAGTAATCGGGATTAAAACCACTAAAAAAACAGAACTAATAGATATTACTGCGGACATTGAGCGGGTTTTACCAGGCAAAGACGGTATCTGTATTCTTTTCAATCCTCATACCACAGCGGGTCTGATCGTGAATGAAGGGGCTGATCCCTCGGTAAAAGAAGATATCCTGGCTATCTTTTCTCAGCTTGCTCCGGAAAAGTATCCTTACAAACACTTAGAGGGAAATTCCCCAGGACACATCAAATCCAGTCTTACCGGGCCTACTTTAATTCTCATCGTTGAAAAAGGGAAACTCCTTCTTGGGACCTGGCAGAGGGTCTTTTTTGCAGAATATGACGGGCCGAGAAACAGAAAAATATATATAAAGTTTATTGAGGGGTAATTAACATGAAAAAAACCTTTTTGATCCTGGGATTAACCCTGATTTTTTTAATTTCCTGTAAGGCCCAGCCTCAATACTATCAGGAGAAGGCTACCTCTCATAAAGAGGTCGCTAAACTCTATTTCGATGAAGGACGATACACAGAGGCCCTTCAGGAGCTTGAGCTGGCTAAACAAACCGATAAATGCGATGCTGAGACCTATAATCTTCTGGGGCTTGTTTACATGACCAAAAGGGATTTTGAAAAGGCCGAAGCCTCCCTTCAGGAGGCCTTAAAACTGGATCCTTCTTTTTCTGAGGCTTACACCAATTTCGGATCTCTTCGCATGCTTCAGGGAAGGTATCAGGAGGCCATCTCCTATTTTGAAAAGGCAGTAGCTAATCCCCTTTATGTCAACACTCATCTTGCCCTGACCAATATCGGTTGGGCCTACTACCAACTCGGAGATAAAGAAAAGGCTGTAGAGTATCTGCATAAGGCCCTTAAAGAGAATGCCCGGGCAAGTAAGGCCTTGATTTACTTAGCTTTGATTCACTTGAATGAGGGGGATCTTTCCTCCGCGGAATTCTATCTCAAAAGGGTTCTTAAAAACGATAGGGCCTCGATGGAGGCAAGATACTATTTAGGGGAGGTCTTTTTTAGACAGGGACATCTTGACCTTGCTAAGGAGATCTGGGAATCCGTTACTCAGATAGCCCCTAATTCAGAATGGGGGAATCTCTCTGAGGAAAGGCTTTATTTTATAAAAAAACTTCAGACCACTTCCCCAACTAAGCCTTAGCCCCCTCTTTTTTCAGGGCCTCTCCCTTTTCGCTATAGGCCTCAAGTCTGTTTAAGGCCTTTATGAGGGCCTTCAAGCTTGCAATTACAATATCTCCATCTTTTCCCAGGCCTGCAGATCTTATCCCCTTTTCATCCTCAAGGATTACACCGCAGACCCCTTCGGCTGAGGTTCCGCCGGTGAGGGCATCAATGTGAAAGTCAAGAAGCTTAAGACTCTTTTTATCAGGCTCCCCTGTAAAGGTATAGCCAAGGGCTGAGGCTACTGCCTTATAGGCTGCATCAATGGGGCCAATTCCAAGGCCAACAGAAACCCTTTGGCCAAGTTTTTTATCCTCAATCTCCACCTGGGCAATGGGTTTGAGGGAACCGCTTAATACACTTATCACCTGGGAAGAGACAAGTTTATATCTGTATTTCTCTTCAAGTAAAAGGTCAAGAACGATCCCCTCAAGATAGGCATCATCAACCTTTCTTAAAATATCCTTCACCTCGGCCCGATATCTTTCAAAGACCTTATCCAGCATCTCCTTGGTAAGCTTCCAGCCAAGGCTTTCAAGTTTGAAAGATATGGCATGTCTTCCTGAGTGTTTTCCAAGGACAATTGCCGAACCTGTCCATCCTATCTCCTTAGGGTCAATGATTTCATAAGTACTTCTCTCACAGAGGACCCCATGTTGATGAATCCCTGATTCATGAGCAAAGGCATTGGCACCCACGATGGCCTTGTTTGGTTGTACAAACATTCCTGTATGCTGGGAAACAAGCTGACTTACAGGTATTATCTTTTTCGTATTTATGTTAACCTCGGGTGCATAGCCAAGTTTTTCTTTAAAAAAGTCAGAGCGGGTCTTTAAGGTCATGATAATCTCTTCAAGGGCAGCATTACCGGCTCTTTCTCCAATTCCGTTTATAGTTCCTTCCACCTGGGTAGCACCTGCAAGAATGGCTGAGAGGGAATTAGCCACAGCCAGACCAAGGTCATTGTGGCAGTGCACAGATATTCGCAACTCTCCCTTTTTTAAGGCTGATTCATAACCATTGGCCTTGAGATTTTCAATGAGAAACATAATCAGATCATAATATTCCTGTGGAACTGTATAGCCCACGGTATCAGGGATATTTATGGTTGTAGCCCCTGCCTTTACCACTTCAAGGACAACCTTTGCTAAGAAATCTCTATCACTGCGGGTGGAATCCTCTGCAGAGAACTCTACATCGGAACAAAGGCTTTTTGCAAAGGATACTGCCTGTCTGGCAAGGTCCAGGACCTCTTCTCTTGACTTCTTGAGTTTGTATTTCAGATGGATGTCAGAGGTCGCAATAAAGGTGTGGATTCTCGGGCTTTCAGCTGGTTTTATGGCCTCCCAGGCCACCTCAATGTCCCTTTGGTTCGCTCGGGCAAGAGCAGCTATAGTTGCCCCTCTAACCTCTTTAGCAATGGTCTGGACGGATTCAAAATCTCCAGGAGAGGTAATGGGAAAGCCAGCCTCAATAACATCAATACCAAGCTCTGCTATGGCCCTTCCTATCTCAATCTTCTGCTTGATGTTTAAAGACACACCTGGGGACTGCTCGCCATCCCTCAAAGTGGTATCAAAAAAGATTATTCTTGAATTCAAGGTCTCCCTCCTCTTATAACTAATCTTAATTTAAAACCCTTTAAGGTATTTTCAAGGGACTTTTTTTAATATAACACCATCCTAAAAGCTTAAAAGACCTTTCCCGCATTGTTTTTTGAGCCCTTTAATGAAATCTTCTTATGAAAAGGAGCCAGAAAGGGGGAAGAAAAAGATAAATAATACTGCTTAGAAGAATTAAAATCC
>CAYTDX010000126.1:0-3283 GCA_964436655.1 uncultured Caldimicrobium sp. | reverse complement strand
AAAACCTTTTTCCCTCATGATCCACCTCCTATGTGTTTTTTTATTTTTTAGGCTAAAGCCCACGGCTACCAAATTCCCAAAAAACAATTTTTGAAAGACCTTTTTTTTAAGAATAAACATAAAATTTGACATAGTTAATCCCCTAAAAACTACTCAAAATCTTCCATATTTTATCACATCTTGCCAATCTGAGAGATAAGCTCATAAATCGGCCCGATTAAGGCAATAATTATAATAAGAAAGATAATCCCTGATAAGGCAAGGATGACGGGTTCAAGAATTTTTGTCAGTGTCTCCACAATATTCTGCACCTCTTGATAATAAAACTGAGCAAGCATTTTGGCCTGATCCTCAAGCCGGCCTGTTGTCTCTCCCACTCCTATCATCCTTATATCAAGAGAGCTAAAGATCTTTTCTTTTTTAAAAGAAGAGGCCAGGGTTTCCCCTGACAGAATGGAATCCTCAATTCTTTTAACAATACGCACAAAAAAGAGTCTATCATAGGAATTACCCATAAGTTTTAAAAGCCTTAATAAATCAATACCTGCGGAAAGCAATAGAGCAAAGTGCTCAAAGAAAAAGGCAAGAAAATTCAGCCTCCTTACTCTTCCGAAAATAGGAATTTTAAGAAGAACCCTGTCCATATGTTCCTGGGTCCTTGAATTTTTGTAAAGAAAAATAAAAAGCAAAACTGAACCAATTATAAATATCGGTATAAAATACTTTATCTTTAGAAAAAAATCCACAGTCTTCATAAGAAGAATGGTCGGCAAAGGTAGCTTAACCCCCATTTCCTTGAAGGTCTGCAAAAGCTTGGGAAGCACATAAAAGAGCCAAAAGGCAAGGGCAAACCCCATGGTCAGAAGAACAAAGGCAGGATAAATCAAGGCCCTTTTGGTCTGAGAGATGATTTCCTCAATTCTGTAAAGATGCTGGGAGGCCTCTTCAAGGGTCCTATCCAGAGTCCCAGACTCCTCTCCTATCTGGACAAGGGTAAGGACAACTGTTGGAAAAAGTCTGGTCTTCTCAAGGGCGGATCTAAAGGTCTCCCCCTGCAAAATGGCCTTTCGGATATGTGAGATTTCAGCCTTCAATCTCCTATTTTTGGTCTCCCGCTCAAGGTCCTCTAAGGAAGTAATAAGGGGGATTCCGCTTCTCAACATAAAGGCAAGGTGATGCAAAAACTCAGCTAAAGCCTTTCGGCCAACTCTACCTTTGAAAGAAAGGGGGAGTAAAAACCTCTTTAACTTATAATCAAGAAGTAAAAGGCCTTCTCTCTGCAATTCAAAATAGAGCTCCTCTAAAGTAGCAACCTCACTCTCACCTCTTACCACCTGTCCGTCTCTATTCAAGGCCCTGTAAAGAAAAACAGGCATCCTATCCCACCACCCTTTTGATCTCCTCAACCGTTGTGATTCCTTTGAGAACCTTTTCTCTTCCATCTTCTTTCAGAGACTTCATGCCTCTTTCCCTGGCCTTGTCATAAATTATAGAGAGGGGCACATCTTCAGCAATAATCTTAGCAAGTTCTTCATCCACAAAAAAGATTTCACAAACCACTGTTCGTCCAAGGTATCCCTTATAATTGCACTGAAAACATCCCTTCCCTCTCTTGTATTCAAAGTCCCTGGGAAGCTGATAATATTCTATGAGTTCCTCAGGGGGATTATAGGGCTCGGCACAATAGGGGCAAATTTTTCTAATAAGTCTCTGCGCAACCACACCCTTTAAGGCCGAGGCCAGAAGATCGGGCTTTATGCCCATGTCCTTTAAGCGGAAGATGCTTGAAACGGCATCATTGGTGTGGAGGGTGGAGAGGAAAAGGTGCCCGGTAAGGGCTGCCCTAACAGCCATCGTGGCGGTCTCTTCATCTCTAACCTCACCCACAAGGATGACATCAGGGTCCAGGCGTAAGAAGGCCCTTATGGCCCGGGCAAAGGTATAACCGATTTCATCGTTAACCTGTGTTTGCCTGGCAAGGGGGAGTAAGTATTCAACGGGATCCTCAGCGGTAAGCACATTTTTCTCCAGAAGATTTATCCTTCTTAAACTTGCAAAAAGGGTGGTGGATTTACCTGAGCCAGTGGGCCCGGTAATCAGAAACATACCATAGGGCTGAGCAAGGATGTGGTCAATAAGTTTTACCTCTTCAGGATCAAAACCGAGATATTCCAGGTTCTGAACCTGGGCTCCCGTCGGCAGGTATCTTATGACTACGGTTTCACCAGAAGAAGTCGGTGCTGTGGCCACACGAAGATCGTATTTGCTCTCAAGGAAGACAAAACTCATTCTACCATCCTGAGGCCTTCTTAACTCTGCAATATCAAGTTGAGACCTTATCTTGATTACATTGATAAGCCTGCGATAAACAGTATGGGGAAAAACCACCACAGGGTCAAGGATTCCATCTACCCTATAAAAGATTTGAAGACTTCTTATAGTGGGAATAATATGAAGGTCTGTTGCCCTTCTGGCAATACCCAGAATAAGGAGTTTATTAAGGAGATCTTCTAAATCAAAGTCAAGATTGGGATTGGCCTTTAGTCTCTCAATAAGGGTTTTTAGTTCCTCCTCCAGGTTGTGTTCTTTAAAGTAGTAAAACTTCTCAATAGATTTGGCTAAGCTCTGGGATCCTGTAAGGTGAAATTCTACCTGCCTGGCTGCAAGACGCTGAATTGCATTCATGAGGTGCTGGTTAAAAGGGTCGGTAATGGCTACTTTTAGGGCACCATTGTGAAGATCAAAGGGCAGGACAAGATTTTTCTTGGCAAAATTGAAGGGAACTATATCTAAGGCTGACGGAAGTGGAGATAGTTCAGTTAGATCAATGAAAGGGAGACCTGACTGATCTGAGAGGGCCTTTGCAATCTCCAAATCCGTTACCATTCCCACTCTTACAAGAACCTCACCCAATCTCTCAGAAGTTGCTCTCTGCTCAAGGAGGGCAAACCTGATGTAATCTTCGCTAACAAGCCCTCTTTCTTTGAGGATCTCCCCTATGGGTTTATACTGGATACTACTCATCCCGGCACTCTCTTAATAGCTCTTCATAATTAGGTCTTAAAGAGTCAGGGAAGGAGTTTTTCTTGAGGCGCAGGCAGGCCTCTTTCTTTTTACCCATACGCATAAGGGATAGGCAATAATTAAATTCATAGACAGGGTCTGATTTGATTTTCAAGGCCTCTCTAAAGGTCCTTTCCGCCTCTTCATAGCGGTTCTGCATTAAATAGAGAACACCAAGATTATTCAAAACATCGGGATCTGTCCCGCCTTTAAGATATTC
>CAYTDX010000125.1:0-3323 GCA_964436655.1 uncultured Caldimicrobium sp. | reverse complement strand
AGACATAGACAATGATGGAGATGTTGACCTTGCCGTGGTAAATTATGGTTCAAATAATGTTACGGTTTTAAAGAATCGTAATCGTGGTGGTGATATAAGGTTAAGCACATTTATTCTTGATTTCAAGGATGTTAGGATAGATTCAGTGCGTGGTATTTATTTGAGGATATACAATGATGGTGTTGATAGCAGTTTAAGTGTTAACATTTCTGTTGACACTACTGGAATGTATAGGGTGAATAAGAATAGTTTGAGTATACCTGCGTCTGGTTATGATAGTGTTTTGGTTACATTCAGACCGAGGCGTTATGGAGTATTTGATGATTCGCTTGTTATAACAAGCAATGACCCATGGAAACCGAGGTTAATTGTTAAGTTGACTGGTTATGGTGTAAATTATGTAAGTGGGGCTATAGCCAGAGATAGTGTTTGGAGTGCAGATAAATCGCCTTATGTTATATCTGGCAATTTTGGTGTTGACAGGGGAGTTAGGTTGAGGATAGAGGCTGGTGTGAGGGTGATATTTGCTGGTAGATATACATTCACGGTTGATGGGACACTTGAGGTTTTCGGTTCTGATAGTAATAATGTTGTATTTACGAGTTTATATCCGGACACTATGAGATACCCTGGTATAGTTTTCAATTCTGGGAGCAGGGGTATATTTAGATATGCGAGGGTTGAGTATGCACAGAATGGGATAAGTGTTAATAGTGGTAATTTATCAGTTGAGAATAGTGTTTTCAGGTTCAGTTCAAGTGGTTTAGTTATGAATGGTGGAGATAGTTTGAGATTGGTTGGGTGTGTTTTTGAGGGTAATTCAAGTTATGGAGTGAATGTTTCATCTGTTGGATATGTTGATATAAGGGGTGTTAGGTTCAGTTCAAACGGGACAGGTTTGAGGATGGTTTCAGTTGGTGGTTTAGTAAGGAGGAGTGATTTTGTTGAGAATGGGACTGGTTTATATGCTTCGCAGAGTAATGTTAATTTTGATAGTGTTAATGTTTTTAGCAATAGTGGTAGGGGTATGGATTTAGACAGGGGGAATGTTTTTGTGAGGTGGTCTAATGTAGGTGGTAATAATGTTGGCATATATTCATATGGTAGTAATTTGAGGGTTGAGGGTAGCAGGATATATAACAATGTGACGGGTATAAATTATAATGGTGGTGGAGGGGTTGTGGAGATAATGAATTGTGTAATTGATAGGAATAGTGGGTGGGGTATGAGTTTGAATGGTTTGAACGGGAATTATGTTCGTGGTAATTTGGTGTCAGATAATTTAGGTGGGGGTATATATGCTTGGAATGTTGGTTCACTTGTATTGGAGAGGAACAGGGTATACAACAATGGTGGTGCTGGGATAAGGACAAATATGAGCGGTAGGATAAGTGAGAGCTTTATTTATGGAAATAGTGGAGATGGTATAAATACTGATGGTAGTAGTCAGATTTTTAACAATGACATATATTCAAATTTGGACGATGGTATAGAGGCGTCACAGAAGCCGGTTGTGAATTATAACAACATATATGGCAATGGTGGATATAATTTCAGGGCGACACTTCAGGCAAATGATAGCATAGATGCAAGATACAACTGGTGGGGGACGGGGGATAGTTTATTGATAAGTCAGAAGATAAGTGATTATTACGATAATGCGACATTGATAAGGGTGAAGTTTTGGCCTTATCAACGGGATAGAGTGGGTTTGACAAGTGTTAGTGGTTTCAGAGCTGAGAGTGGGTCTGGTGGTTTGGTTACACTCAGATGGGATTATCATTCAGGGGCGTCGGGATATGTTTTATACTATGACAATAGGGGTGGTGTTTTGGATACTGCTAATGCGCTTGTTGAGCTTGATTCAAGCAAGCTTTCATATAGCAGGGTTTATTCGGATGGGTATTATAAGTTCGGGATAAGGGCTGTGTCAGGGGATGGCAGACGTAGTTCAATAGTTGTTCTTGATTCAGTTGTTTCTGATAGCAGGGTTCCTGTTCTTGTTAGTGCAAGGGGTGTAAGCGGAGATAGTGTTATAGTTGTTAGATTCAATGAGCCGGTTAGATTGTCAGATGTTGCTAATTTATCAAGCTGGAGCATAGAGGGGGGTTATAGTGTAAGCAGGGTTGATAGAGTAAGGAATGGTATTGTGGTTGAGTATTACAATGGTTCAAATTTTGAGACATTTGTTGCAAGGGATACGCTTTATGATGTCAGGATAGGATATGATTGGGGTTGGGGATCACCAAGGGGTGGTGTAAGCAGTGATAATTTTTCAATCAGGTTCAGGGGTTATATTTATTTTCCTGTTTCAGGTTTTTATGTATTTGATTTTAGTGTTGATGATGGAGCAAGGTTTATACTTGATGGAGATACATTGATACAGAGGTGGGGTGGCAGCGGGACAACAGGTGGAGGTAGATATGTTAGGGCAGGATTTCATAGATTTGTTGTTGAGTTTCAGGAGTTTGGAGGGGGTGCAGGTATATGGTTTTACTGGACAATTCCTGGGGGTTCAAGGGAGTTGATCCCTGGTGGATCTTTTTATGTTAGAATACCTGATGAATTCAGGGTATATCTTTCATCTGGACAGATTTTGCCACCCTTGGGCAGGGTGATACAGATAAGATGTAATAATATAAGAGATATGGTTGGGAATGTTTCAGGTTTACAGGGTTTAAATGTTGAGTTGAGTGATCTTGGAAGGTTTGTTTACAGGACTGTTCCGGATAGAAATTATGTTGGTTTTGATAGGGATTCAAATATAGTGGTTGAGTTTACGAGGGCTATTGACCCCAGAAGTTTGACGAAGTCAAATGTGAGGATAAATGGTTCAGTTGGGGGGATATATGATTTTAATTTGAGTTATGATAGTGTTTCAAGGGTTATGGTTTTGGATCCGGTTAGAGGTTTTGTTCCTGGTGAGTTGGTAAGTGTTACATTGAGGAAGGAGATAAAGGACAGTGCTGGTAATATGATGGCTTCACCTTATGTATGGAATTTTCTGGTTAAAACATATGGAGGAAGTGGACAATTTATAAGATTGGCAGATTATCAGAGTGGGTCAGGTCCTACAGGTATCGCAGTTGGGGATGTGGATGGAGACAAAGATCTGGATATGGTTGTTGTGAACAACGGTTCAAATAGTGTTAAGGTTTTAAACAACAATGGAGATGGGACATTTGGTGGTGGAATAGTTAGTTATGGAGTTGGAACAAGACCATATGGGATGGTTCTTGGAGATATAGATGGTGATGGGGATCTGGACATAGTTGTTGTGAATAATGGTTCAAATAATGTTACTGTTTTGAAAAATAATGGGG
>CAYTDX010000124.1:0-3442 GCA_964436655.1 uncultured Caldimicrobium sp. | reverse complement strand
AACTGTATCTTTGTAAATAATAATCCTTTCATTTCTTGAACTCACCCTGAAGGGTCTAACTGAGCCTCCATCTTGATCAATGCCTGACCAGGTGCGAAGTTTTCTTCTGAGATTCTCCAAGAGAAGTTCTTCAAAGGCCTTCTCAAAGGGACTGTAATAGTAGGTCTTTTTTCTGCCTTCAGGGGTATAAAGAGTGCTGTAAATTGTTATAGGGGAAAGGGTCCTGACTATTATCTGCTCTCTATAGGGAGGAATGCCCTCAACTTCAAGGGATTCTATCTGGAGGACTTCACTACCAAGATAAACCTCCCCCTTAGTTAAAAGATTTTGAGCAAAGGATTGGATAAATTTATGGTATGGAGAAGATATAATTAAACTTACCGGACCTTTAAAGGTTATCCTTTTCTCCTTGATACTCAGATTCTTGGAGAGCAAACGGGAGAAGGTGAAGAGTTTGAGTTTTCTCTCTGTGAGAGGGTCTTTAAACCCCCTGTTATGAAGCTCCTCTGCTAACCAGTGATCAAGGTGCCTGTAGATAAACCCCTGGATAAGACCATTATAATGACAGGGAAGAGTGAACTCTCCTTTTTCAGAGATCAGTTTTAACCTCAATCTCAAAACAGATCTCCTTTTTAATATATCTACCTACATTTTATAATTTGTCAAGAGAGTGTATGAGTCCACTAGATTTTAGATTTTGTGAGTTTTTCAAAAAATCAGGCTTTTTTGGTAGCCACAAGACCTTTAGGTCTTGCGAAAAAATCAGAATTTTTGGGTTTCGGTTTCAAAAATAAAAAATCCTTAAAATCTGACGCAACCTGAAGGTTGCGGCTACCGAAAAAAATCAAAAAAATTTTATGGTTTTGGTAGCCGCGGGCTTTAGCCCGCGTGGGTTTAAAAGAACAAAAAAAACAATCAACGCAAGCTAAAGCTTGCGGCTACCAAAAAACAAGAAAAATTCAAAAACCTCACGCAAGCTAAAGGTTGCGGTTACCGAAAAATTAAAAGCAAAAATTTAACAAATTGGTAATCCCGTAGGCTTCTTCTCAAGGAAAATCAGCGGAAGAGCCTTAACATCAGGGTCTGTATAAAGACAAAGAACACCGAAAGGATAAAGAAGGCAAGGAAGGACTTGAGAAGAACCCGGGCATTGTGATGAGGGGTATAGCCTTTGAGGTAGATCCAGCCGGTGATCCCCCCTATAAAAAGGGGTAAAAGAAGGTAAAAGAACCGGTTAAAGATCTCCAGCACAACCTCTGTAACTGGCCTTCCAGCCCTCTTGAGAAAGGTTAGCCTCTGTTTGAGTTCCTTAAAGGAGGCAAATTTCACGGGTTTCTCAACGGTTACAAAGGTTTTAGGCCTGAGAGGAAGACCTCCCTCCCAGGTCTTTAAGACCTTGGGTCTGAACTGAGAACTTGCCTCCTGAAAAAGGGCGTCCTCAAGCCTCCACCTTCCTTCTCCGAGATAAAGCGCAGTTCTTGCCCAGATAAGTCTTTCAGGCTCTCCTTTATTGAAAAAGAGAAGGGTCAGCTCCGAAAGATACTCACCCTTTGGTTCAAGGGGGGTGGCTATGAGAAGAAAATCCCTTCCCTCAAAAAATAGGGTGTCTTTAAAGATCAGGTGCTGGGCCTTTTGAGTAAGTATCTTCGTCTCCCAGGTGTGAAGGGTCTTGTAAAAGGCCCCTGGCACAATCAGGTTCAAAAGGAGGCCTCCAAGGATGGAAAAGAGCAGAAGAAGAAAAAAAAGTCTCCTGAAAAGTTCCTGTCTTGTTATCCCAAGACTTAGTAAGGCCAGAAGCTCATTAGTTCTTGAGAGAAAAAGAAGGGTCAAAAGCAGAGTAAGGCTCAGGATGTAGGGGAAAATTTGATATAGATTAACCTGAGACTTCCAGAAAAGATACTCTAAAAAAAAGATAAATGGTCTTTTTGAGGTTAAAAAGGCAGAGAGCCTCTCAAAGAAATCTATGACCGTATAAAGGGCAAGAAAGACACAAAACACCACTAAAAGGACCTTGAAAAAGTTCTTCAGGAGAAAACGGGTAAGGAGACTCACAGGTTAAAGGTCCTCCTGTTTTTAAAGACCCTGTATTCCAGGATTAAAAGTCCATAAAAGAGCAGGTTAAAAATCAGGTGGGCATATAGAGGGAAAAGTCTTCCCGATTCCCCAAGGGAGATAAAAAAGTTGTAAAGAAAATAAAAGAAGAGGTAAAAAGTAATCCCTGTGAGAAAGAGTGAGAGCCTTCCCTTAGTCTTCAAAAAAGTCCCCAGAAGAAATCCCTGCAAAAGTAGGGGGAGAACGGAAAAGCCATAAAGGAGCCTCTGGTAATATTCAGAGACATAGCGAAAGTATCTTATCTGAGAAGGGCTCATCCTGGAAATCTCTGCCCGGAGTTCAGAAAGGGTCATCTCTCCTCTCTTGATGTAAAGGTCCTCCCTTTTCAGGATAGAAGGAGAAATCTTGAAAAGGTATTTCTCAAACTGTAGAATTTCAGAATTTCTCAAGTTTTCAAGGTAAAAGACATAGCCCTTTTCAAGAGAAAAACTTCCGTCCTTAAGGTCAAGGAGGGCAGACTTTGCAAGGTAAAGGCCCTTCCGATGGGTCCCCTTTTTTTCCAATAATACCACCCCGCGGAGATGATTTTGGGAATCTCTTTTTTCAGCCTCTGCCACATAAAGATATAGGCCCTCTGTAATGGAGATAGGAATCCTGGGAGAGATCTCCTTTTGAGCAAGATTTTTAATTAGATTCATCTGCTCAAGCTTTTGGAGCCTCTTGGCCTTAGAGACAAGGTAGGCCTGACTTGAAAAGGTCAGGATTAAAATAAAGAGGGCAAATACCAAAAAGGGTTTAAAGAGATCCCTTAGGGTAAATCCAAGGGAAAAAAAGGCCAGAAGCTCTCCTTCTTCCTTCATCCTCTGGAAGGAAAAGAGGAGGGACAAAAAACCTGAAAGGGGAAGCAGGAAAGAGAGGAGCTGTAGTGCTGTAAAAAGATAGGTCTTCAAAACTTGAAGAATAGAAGGGCCTAAATCCAAGATTTCTTTGAGACTGAGGGTCCCCAGAATGAGGGTAAAGAGAAAGAGAAGGACCCCCAAAAAAAGGGCTGTTGTAAGGATAAATTCCCGGAGAAAATAGCGATAAAAAATGGACATATCTTGCGGTAACCAGAGATGGAGTTTCTATTATTTTACTAAAAATTGATTATTTTTAAAGAGCCCTAAGTCATGTCTCCCCCTCCCCTCTTGGCTATCCTCTCTCTTATTCCTATCTACTTAAGGAAGAGGGGGAAGAAATCCGATCTCTACCCTTTTATTAAATGTTGATTATCTTTAAAATGAGACCATTGCAAAATTATGGTTGGTTATAGATTTCTGGTAGCCGTGGCCCGGAGGATGCCTGAGATTTTTTTTGATTTTTTATTTTGAAAACCTGCGCAGGCTATAGG
>CAYTDX010000123.1:0-3548 GCA_964436655.1 uncultured Caldimicrobium sp. | reverse complement strand
TTTCCATCCTCTTTTCATTGACAGTGTGCCTGATTCCGGGAAATTTTCGGGAATTTCGTTGTTTTGTTTGGTGATGTTGTCAGGCGATGAATTTTTTGAGCCTCTATTTAAGTTCTCTGGGGGTCGTCGCCGTCCACAGAAGGGGGCCTATGCAGAGAGAAAAACCGCAGCCAAACCCCTTGGTTCACCACCTCCTTGACCAAAAAACCGGCAAAGCCACCCCCATGACCAACGTCCACTGCCCAGAGAAGCAGCTAGCAAGCCCCACAAATAGACACAACAATCATATATAACCTCATCTCAAAACCACAGGAAACAACCCAGAAATGATAACCATCTACGAACTCATCGCAGAATCCAGCGACGACAAACTACCAACATCACCCCTCCCAACAGCCAGACTCCGCGGCCTCATAGGACAATGCATAAAAGTCTACTCAAAAACCCACAACCTAAAACTCTACGAAACATTCTTCAAACCCAAAAAAGGAATCATCGGAAAAGAGATAGCCAGAAAAATACCCCCACCAAAACCATACATCATCAACCCCCCAACACTCCTCCACGAAAACACAATCCAATTCAGACTCACAGTCTTCGGACACGCCAACCAACTCATGCCCCACATCCTCAAAGCAATAAAAAAAGAACACGGCAAACTCCAACTACTAGAAGCAACAATAGTAAACGACATCACAGGCGAAAAATGGGAAGCCAACAACCAAGACGAAAAAACACAACAACAATCAATAACATATCAAATGCTCCTCCAAAACGTCAAACAACACATCGAAAACAAAGAAAAAATAAACATAACACTCACCCTCCTCACACCCCTGAGACTAACCCGAAACGGCACAGACATCCAACCCAACCAGCTAAAACCATCCGACCTCATACGCTACACCGCACGACGCCTATTCCTACTAGACTACCTATACTATTCAGCTGGCAAAAACCTACCCATCAAGCTATCACCAGAAAACGTAAAAAAACTCATGGAATGGAGCGACAAAACAATCCAAACCAAAACAACACTCACCCAAAAAACAATCCACCTCAAACAAAAAACAAACACACTCACAGGAAAAATCAAACTAGAAACCCAAAACACCGAAGAAGCCCACAAACTAGCCTTCCTACTAAAAACATGCGAATACCTAGGAATAGGAAAACACACAGCCTACGGACTAGGCAAATACACACTAACATACACACCATGACTGCAATCCTACGTGTAACGCCTGACAACTCTTTGTAGTATTCTCTCATTAAATTTTATGGCATAATCCTTAATTGTTTCCCCAATTTCAGTCAGAGAACCTTCATCACTTATGGCGAGATTCCAGGGGTCCTCTACATTAATGTTGATGACCCAGAAGAGAGCGCCTATACCATGGCTGTAAACCTCATCAAGAATCACGCGATAGTAATCTAGGGGATGATAAACCACTTTACCCATTCTCTCGAGCTGTCTCCCATAAACAAAATTCGGGTCCACACCGTATTCTTCCAGAACAACCGGCTTTCCGAGAGCCTTAGCACGCTCAATCCTATAACTCAATCTCCGTCTCAAATCCTCCAATGTTCCATCCCATGTATCCTCCTCTGGATATGGAGACCAAGTGCCAATGTTGTGGAAGCTGACGAAATCAATCACATCTATGAAATACTTCGAGTAATCTGGTTCAGCATCCCCAACCGTAACAGTAACAAAGGGGTCTCTGGAAACTATATCGTTTCTCATGACACGATATACATTTGTGAGTCCTTTTATCCACTCATCAGCTTCCCTCCTACTTATCTTACCCTCTGTAACCCCTGCCTCAATGGCGAGAACAGGCTCGTTGCTTAGGTCGTATGCTACAACCGCCGGATGAAGCCGAAGCATATTTACCACATCCATTATAGCCTCTTTATACTGCCTATAACCCACCCAATACCTTGTAGAGTCCGAATCCATCCACATAACCTTATCAAAGGTTACAATAACATACAGCCCCGCCCTCCACAACATATCAACCACCTCCATTATAGCTCTAAGGGCATCACTTGGTAGATGCTGGTACGGTTGAGCATACTTCCACACATCGATAACTATTCTTATCACATTAAGTTCCATCTCTCTTGCAGATAGTATTTGAAGTATTATCTCATTTTCAGTCTTTTTGCTCCAAGCGTCGAGGCCTGAACGCATATTCGCCCCGAAAAAATCCGAAGGAGATAAGCCTCTCGCAGTCCGCATAACGGATTTCAAATCTTCTTCTAGATAGTCCTTTATTCTTTGAAGCTCAGCCATTCTGGCTCTATAAGAGGCTAGGTCTTTTAACGTGCTAGCAAGTTCAGTTTTAGTATCTCGTAGATTCTCCATTATCTCAACCGTTTTCCTCTCAAAAACCAAATTTTCTTCCCCAACTAATTTTTGGTATCTGTCGAGTATTTTATTCATTCCAGCTATAGCAGCGTCAACATCGCTTTCGATTTGAAACAATGCTAGATACGACTCGGATTCAAGTTTGTCGAGATTCTCTAGCTTCAGCTCAAGCTCCGCTACTCTATTAGCCATTTCCTCTGACTCAACATTTTTATCCTTTAAAACAGAAGATAATCTATCAAGCTTGTTACTTGCTTCAATATATCTGTCCATGCAGAGAAGCAATTCTCTCCTCAAGCTCTCCTCATTCATGGGCTGGAAGTACAGCCTTTCCACACCTTCAGCCATTAATACACCGATAACGACTCCGCCTAAAACCCTAAAAACACCCCTCCTCCTCCACCCACCAACAGAAATGGTTCTCCTTTGTTTATCGCCGTCATCACTTTGAGCCATTTTTGACTGAGCCGAGTAATGTGCTTTTAGATGCATGACTCGATGATGGCATGCTGATAGTTTAACTTTCCTTGCTCACAATCTGTATCCTGTTGGTATTCAACTCTATTGTAGCTTCGCTAAAGTCCACTTTCGAGAAGAGACATCATTTGGAGAAAGGAGACACGCTGGTCACCGCTTCCCCCCAGAGTTAGGGGGCGCTGTAAAGTACGCCGATGCCCCTAAACACCCCATTCGAACTAATAGTTTAATTCCCTTTTCAAGGAATACTGGCCAGCCATCAAATGGCTGCAAAACATTGTTGTATAGTAGCACGACGATATCTTATTTCTATGATTGTGTTGTGGATTAACACCACCGTTTTAGCTATTTCTTCCTTGTTCCTTATTGTTTTTGTGTATTTGCGCCGTTGTCCATCCTCTCTGTCCTAAAAACGCCGGTAGTTGATTCTTTAGCACCATAGTTAGTTATCTTAGAAAACCTTATACGCCTCCATTAGAATATTTAATAAACGCTTTATGACTAGGCGTCATGGCCCTAGTTGCATGTGTGTGCGGTGTAGGAGGAGAAGGGCTCAGCAGGAGGACGATGACAGGTACAAATCGCTGCTACCATTAATATCCTACCTAGCCTCATGAGAAACAGCCGGTTAGCCACATAGGCATCAAGTAACCAATCAACCAATACCAATTAAGGGCATAACGGAATGGAAGACATC
>CAYTDX010000122.1:415-3563 GCA_964436655.1 uncultured Caldimicrobium sp. | reverse complement strand
GGCCCCTTCTCTCAAAGGGCCCCCAAAGTGGGGCCCATTTTTATTTTTGTTTCAGGGTTGTTAATTTTTGCGGTAGCGCGCGGATTTTGAATTTTTTTTATTTCCGGTTGCCTCAACCCGTAGGTTGCGTGAGATTTTAAGGTTTTTCTGGTAGCCGCAAGCTTTAGCTTGCGTGATGGTTTTACGCGGGCTAAAGGTCCTGCGGCTACTAAACCCATAAATTAATGTTGCAGAGGAATCAAAGGGATGGGGCCATCACAGGAAAGAGGCAAGCCTTGAGGATACCTCTTCCTCGGGTTTCAAACTTTTCCTTAACCTTCTCCACAACCAATTCAAACTCTTCCTCAGGGCAGGACCTTCAGGATGGCCCTTTATCAGGTAGGCCAGAAGGGCTGAAGAGAGGGCACAGCCTGTGCCATGAAACTCAGCCGGTAAAGCCCTCACAGAAAAGCAACGCAGTTCCTCCTTTTTGCCTGGAAAAAAACTCAGGATTCTCTCTTCCCTTTTTAGACCAGTGATCACCGGAAATCTTATTCCGAAACCCTGCAGGATGTAAAGGGCCTCTTTTATATCCTCAAGGTCCCTTACCTTTACACCAGTTAAATCTTCAGCCTCGGTTAAATTAGGTGTCAGGACATCTACAAGGGGAAAGAGTCTTTTTTTCAGGGTCTCCACATAGGCCTCTCCTTTAAAGAGGGGCCCTTTAAGGGTGGCCTTAAGCACAGGGTCAGCCACAATCCATCTGATTTGGGGTCTGTATCTTTCTAAGTAAAAGGCAGTTTTTTCAACTATCTCAGAGGTTGCAAGCATCCCCAATTTTACCCCTTCAACCTTGAGGTCCTCAAAGATTAGCTTAAGTAGCCTTTCAAAGGCACCCGAATCTACCGGCACCCAGTCCTCAAACCGGGAATAGCTCTGAAAGGTAAGGGCTGATGGGACAGCAGAGGCCCTGATCCCGTGAAGGGTTAGGACCTTCACATCCATCAAAAGGCCTGCTCCACCTGAGGGATCATACCCTGCGATTACCAGGACCTGAGACATGGGGCCTACTTCCTTATGGAATTTAAGACCACACTTACTGAGGAAAGGGCCATCATAAGACCTGCAATCTCCGGTTTGAGAACAATTCCGTAAGGATAAAGGAGCCCCCCGGCAACAGGAATCCCCACAAGGTTATAAATAAAGGCCCAGAAGAGATTTTGAGATATTCGCCTCCTCAGGAAGGCTGAGATCTCAAAAAAGGCCTGAATCCCCTTTAGTCCGGAAAGAAGGATCACTTCCCCTATCCTTTTGGAAAGGTCAACCCCTTCTGCCATTACAAAGGAGAGATCTGCCTTGGCAAGGGCTGGGGCATCATTTATCCCGTCACCCACCATGGCAACCTTTACCCCTCTTGCTTGCTCCTCTTCAACAATCTTGAGCTTGTCCTGAGGCCTGACTCCGGCATAGACCCTTTCAATCCCAAGGGCCTCAGCTACAGCCTTTGCCCGCTCGGGGGTATCTCCTGTGGCAAGGACCGGTTCAACCCCGAGACCTTTCAGGTAATCAAGGATCTCTCTTGCCGACTCCCTGATATTGTCTTCAGCCCAGAACTCTGCTAAAATCTTGTCCCTTCTTTTAAGCACAAGTCCTTTGGAGGCTTCATCCCTTCCCAGAAAGAGCTCTCCACAGATAATTCCCCTTCCGGGTTCCTCTCGGCAATCTCCAATCTCAACCGGCTGAACCCCTTTTTTCTGGACAAATTCAGCGATGGCCTTAGAGTAGGGATGCCTTGAGGTCCGGGCAAGGGCAAGAGCAAGGGCTAAAGCCCCCTCTTCATAGACCTTAAAATCTACTACCTTTGGATGTCCCTCGGTCAGGGTGCCGGTTTTATCAAGGATCAGGACCTTTATTTCCTTAGCCCGTTCAAAAACCGATGGGTCTTTGATGAGGAGGCCTCTTCGGAAGGCCCTTGTCAGGCCAACGGATATGGCAAGGGGAACCGCAAGCCCGAAGGCACAGGGACAGGAAATAACAAGTACCGAGAGGGCAAAGTTGAAACTCCTTATCAGGGCTTCTCCCTTCAGATACCAGAAAAGGAAAAGGGCGATGGAAAGAAGGACAATGGCCTGAACGAAATAATGGGCAACAAGGTCTGCTATTCTCTGGATGCCGGGTTTGTGTCTTAAGGCCTCCTCCACGAGATTCAGGAGCATGGAGATGTAACTCCTTTCAAGGAGGGCTGAAACCTTGGCCTTGGCAAAGCCGTTCACAACAAGGCTTCCAGAAATAAGGGGGTCCTCTTTTTTCTTCAAAACAGGCACACTCTCTCCGGTAACAAGGGATTCATCCACCTCAAGAGACCCCTCTTCCACGACGCTATCCAGTGGAATAAGGTCTCCGGGTTTAAGGAGAAGGATGTCCCCGGGGAAGACCTCACTTATAGAGACCTCTCTTTCTCCATCTGGGGCAAGGATGCGAACCTTTGCTGTCTGGATGGCAAAGAGCTCTTTAAGGAGATTCAGGGCCCCGGTTCTTGAACGCTCCTCAATGTATTTCCCCAGTCTCACAAAGGCAATGAGGAAGGCGTTGGTCTCAAAAAAGGGCTCACCTGGCAGGATCCTTGATACCGCAAGGAGGCTGTATATCAGGGCTGAGGTTGTTCCGAGGGCAACAAGGAGGTCCATATTTCCAATCCGTGCCTTAAGGCCTGAAATAGCCCCTTTGTAAAACCTGCTCCCCCCTATAATCTGAACGGAGATACTGAGAAGCCCCTGAATAAGGAGGCTCAAGGGGTGGTGATAAAACATAAGGCCCATAATGCCAAGGCTTGCAAGGAAGGAAAATATCAGGATCTCCCTCTGATAATCCCTCTTTTTTACGCCTGAGGCTACCCGATAGCCGAGATCTTCTATGACCCTCTTGATTTCCTCAAGACCTAAGAATTCCTCTTCAAATTCCACATAGACCCTTCCGAGCTCAAAGGAGACCTCAACCCTTTTTATACCCTTGAGTTTTTGCAGAGAAATTTCTATAGCCCTGGCACAATTAACACAGGTCATTCCCTCAACCCTAAGGGTTACCTTTTCCATAGGTTGCTCCAGCTTTAAATTGAGACCTTTGCAAAATTGTGGTTCTTTTTAGGTTTTTGGTAGCCGCAAGCTTCAGC
>CAYTDX010000122.1:0-405 GCA_964436655.1 uncultured Caldimicrobium sp. | reverse complement strand
GGGGGTTTTTACGCAGGCTAAAGGTCTTGCGGCTACCAAACCCATAAATTTTTTTGCGGCTACTATAAAAAACAATTTTGCAAAGACCTCAAAAATATAATAATCAGAAATTTCTGATAGGTCAATCTCTGGCCTCTCAGTAGAGGATGACAAAAAGGGTGGGTGTGTTATAATATGTAAAAATATTCCTCAAGGGGGCACTATGCAGGCAAGAATTGAAAAGGCAAAGCTTGAGGGACTTTTAAAAAGGGCTGATGAGGTGGCTGATAAAAAGGCCTCCATGGCTGTTCTTTCTATGGCCCTCCTTAACTTTGAACCCGAGGAAAAAACCTTATATGTCATCACTACTGACCTTGAACAGGGCTTTAGAGGGAGAGTCCCCATTGAGGTTGAGGGCGAACCTTT
>CAYTDX010000121.1:0-3671 GCA_964436655.1 uncultured Caldimicrobium sp. | reverse complement strand
ACAGGGTTAACTTTAGCAAGGTTTCTCAAGAAAGGGTAATCCTCTTGCAGGCGGAACAGGCATGGCAGATGCCTATCTGACAAAAGGGGGTTGTCCTCTGGGACTTAGCCCTATCCCATTCCCTCCAGAGAAAATCCTTTGCTACACCACTATCTATTATATCCCAGGGCAGGGATACCTCTTTGCTCTCAAGAGGGTAAAGATACCTTTCAGGGTTTTTAATCACCTTTAAGGCCTGTTTAAAGGGAAGTCCCTCGGCCATTTTAAGTAAAAAATCCTTTAATTCTCCAGAGCCTCTTGCCAAAAGGGCCTGCAGAAGGGCCTCCTTTGGGGAATCAAATTTAATCCCCTTGACTCCTGAAAGTTCTCGGAGAAGTATATCCCTTCTTCTTTCAAGCTCGGAAACATTATGAAATTCGGCCCATTGAAAGGGGGTATGAGGCTTGGGCACAAAAAAGGAAAAGGAAAAGGTGAATCTAAAGGGCCACCTCCTTTGCAGTAACCTCTTGATAAATCGGGCTGTTTCCAGAAGGTCCTCTTTCTCTTCAAAGGGAAGGCCGAGCATAAAGTAAAACTTGATCTTTTTAAGACCTGCGACCTTTAGCTTCTCAAGGGCAGAATAGATCTCCTCATCCTCAATGACCTTATTGATTATCCTCTTAAGCCTCGGAGAGCCTGTTTCAGGGGCAAGGGCTACACTTTTGGCCCCTTTAAGGAGTTTGAGGAAGTCTTCATTTATTGCCTCAATCCTTAAAGAGGAAAAGGTTAAGGAGCAGCCTTTGGAAAGCAGGGCCTCCCCGATCTTGAGGACCTCATCTTTGTCTGCAAATTCAAGGCCTATGAGTCCCACTTTTTCCGAATCAGGGATCTCTTTGATCCTCTCAAGCAAGGCCTCTAAGGAAAATCTTCTGGGTGGACGATAAATAAAGCCTGCCAAACAGAACCGGCAGGCCCTGCCACACCCCTTTGAAACCTCTATCAGATAGGATCTTCCAAACTCAGCCCTCTCAGTTAAAAGAGTGGAAAGGAGAGGAATCTTTGGCTCCTTTAGTTTTGCAATATTAACCCTTTTCCTTCCTATGTGAACAGGGCTATAAAAAAAATCAAATTCCGAGAGGGATTGGATAAGTTTCCTCTTGGTTTTGGCCTCCTCAATAAAAAGGGGAACGAGCTTTTCCTCCAGGGCTTCCCATTCCCCCAGTAAAAACCCATCCATAAAGGGGCTTAAGGGCTCGGGATTTGCCCAGATGCTCACCCCTCCTGCCAGAACCGTCTGCTCTCTCTCCTCTGGTTCAAGGGAAATTTTGCTATCCCTCAAGATGCGTAGCCCATTAATGTAGTCACCTTCAAAGGGGATAGAAAACAAGATCAGGGGAAAGTCCCTCAGGGGACGATGGCTTTCAAGAGATCTGATTTCACCTTCCTCATAAAAGACCCTTTCGCAGACTATCTCTTCATAGGCATTAAGTCTTTGATAAAGTGTAAGGAACCCTAAGTTGGCCATAGCCAGCTCATACCTATTCGGAAAGACAAGGGCAATAGGGACCCTTCCCCTCCACCGTTTTTTATAAAAATTTTCCTCAAGGCTCAGATAGTCTCTTTTCAAGAAAGCCCCTCCCTTAAACGGGCCTTTCAGGTTATACTACAGGATTATCATGAGAGTGCCTGTAAGGTTTTTTCTCCTCTTTCTTTTGGGAATAATTGCCGCCTTTCTTTATTCTATAATCATAGCACCATCCTCCAAAAAGGGGATTCTTAAAAGGGAGATCCCTCAGTTGACTACCGGGAAACCAGAGCTCTGTCTTCTTTGCCATACCGAGAAGGTCCAGGAAAAGGCCCATGCCACAGAGGTTTTGGGATGTTCAAGCTGTCATCTTGGAAATCCCTTAGCCCCTTCCCTGAAAGAGGCCCATGCTGGGCTGGTTAAAAACCCCTCGGACCTTAGGGTAATACACAAGACCTGCGGGCAGGCCAATTGTCATCCTGGAGATGTAAAAAAAGTCAGAAATTCCCTGATGGCAACCAACCACGGGATAATCCTGCGTCTCCTCAAGGTGTTTGGCGAGGAAAAGCTCCTGAAGGACTTTCCGGGCTTAAAAGTGGCTGACCTCTATCAGGACCAGAGGAAGATTTCTCAGAGTCTTGCCCTTGACTATTTTAGAAAGCTCTGCGGGTCTTGTCACCTTTATTTGCAGAAGGAAAAGCTACAGGGTTTTTTGGCTGAGAAAGGGGGAGGCTGTTCTGCCTGTCATCTCGTAGGTTCAAGGGAAGAGCTTAAGACAAAAAAGCTCCATCCTAAGCTTACCAAAAAGGTGCATCTCAATCGGTGTGTGATGTGTCATAATCGGAGTGGCAGAATCGGCTTTACCTATCAGGGACTCTACGAAAACTCTCAGGGGGGTGTCTTTGACAAAAAATGGATTGACGGAAGAGAACTATCGGAAATAGAACCCGATGTCCATTACAAGGCAGGGCTTCATTGCATTGATTGTCATACCCGAGAAGAGGTGATGGGAGATGGGAACTTTTATAAAAACATCCCTGAGGCAGTTGAGGTAACCTGTGAAACCTGTCACCTCTCTGAAATAAAAACCAGAAAGGGAAGAACTTTAAACCAGCTCGTAAAAACTGAAAAAGGCCTCTTCCAGAAGAGAAAGATGGATGAGAAACTCCTTCAAATTAAGGAGCCAGCTCCTGTCTGTAGGGATAGACTTCATAAGAGACTCTCCTGCTCAGCCTGCCATTCTAAGTATATGCCCCAGTGCATGGGTTGTCATGTGAGATACGACCCCAAGGAGACCCACCTTGATAAGATCAAGACCAAAGAAACACCCGGGCTATGGGAGGAACACGAATCTTACCGAACCCTTGAAGACCCGCCCCTTGCAATTAGGGGAGACAAAATTGTGCCTGTGACTCCGGGATGACAGGATTTCATCACCCTTCTTGACAGGGAGGGAAAAGTGAAAGGCTCTTTTGAAAGTATCACCTGGGCTAATATAGAACCCCATTCAACCCAAAGAAAGGGTAGAACCTGTCAGGGCTGTCATCAAAATCCAAAGTCAGTAGGCCTTGGATACGGAAAGCTCTTTCTAAAGGATGGGAGGCTTTTCTTTGAGGCCCTTGAAAGGGCTGCGACCAAGAATCCCCAAATTACTCTATCTCAGCTCATTGATTTTGAGGGCAGAACTCTTATAAGATTTAATCGCCCTGAGATGCGGGGTTTTAACAGAGATGAGCTCCTGAGGATACTCAGGGTAGGGCTCTGTCTAAATTGCCATACTGATAGGGACCCTCTTTTTAAGAACTGGAAGGCAGGTCTCCGGTGTCCAAAATTTCCAGGCCTTTAGTCTCCAAGAAGGGAGCTCTTCTAAATTTGAATTCCCTGACCTTCTTCATGACCGCTGGTTTTCTTAGGTTCTATGGAGCCCCTCAAAAAGTCTTTTTTAATCTCTAAGCCTGTCCCCTTTCTTTTTAGAAAAATTTTTATCATCCTGCAAAAGCTTACGCGGGCTAAAGGTCCTGCGATTACCTAATCTATGACTCGGGATTTTTGGATTTGTGGTAGCCGCAAGCTTCGGCTTGCGTGTGGTTTTGATTTGATTTGTATTTTTGAAAACCCACGCAGGCTAAAGGTCTTGCGGCTACCTTTCAATTCAAAATCTTTTATG
>CAYTDX010000120.1:0-3720 GCA_964436655.1 uncultured Caldimicrobium sp. | reverse complement strand
CGGCTACCGTAAATATTCAAAATTCAAAAATTTATGGTTTTGGTAGCCGCAAGACCTTTAGCCTGCGTAGGAATTAAAAAACAGACTAAAAAAAAAACGCAACCTACGCGTTGCGGCTACCAGAAATTTTAAATGAACCTAAATTTGCAAAGGTCTCAAAAATTTATTTCAAAAAGAAAGGGGACTTATGCAATTAATTCCAAAAACCTCTGGAAGACCTCATCGGGAGATACATCCAAAAGACACCTGTAGTGCCCCCTGGGACATTCTCTTTTGAAGCAGGGACTGCAGTCTAACTCCTTTTTGATAACCACTGCCTTTGGATTTAATGGCCCGGTTAGAGCAGGGTCTGTTGATCCAAAGATAGCAATCTGGGGAAGCCTGAGAGCGCTCCCTAAGTGCATAAGCCCGGAATCATTTGAGATCAAAGCCTTGCTCAGGGCAAAGATGCCCGCAAGGGTTGTGATTTCAGTTTTTCCACAGAGATTAACCGCACCCTTTAGCCCCTGGCAGATAAAGTTTCCAGCCTGCATCTCTTTTACCCCCCCAACTACAAGGATTCTTAGCCCCTGGCTTAAAAGTTTTTCAGCTATGTCTTTGTAATAGTCATCCGGCCACTTTTTAGCAGGCCCATAGGCAGCCCCTGGCGCAAGTAAAACCAACCTTTCATAATCAGGGTCAACCCCAAGGGCCTTAAGAAAACTTTTGGCCCTCTCAAGTTTTTCCTCTTTTAAATAGAGGATTAGCTCTCTCTTTGCTACAGGGTAGCCCAGTTTTTCCAGAAGATAGAGATACCTATCTCGCTGATGCATACCTTTGGGAGGAGGGGGAACCCTTTTGGTTAAAAGAAGGCCTCGGGCATCTGTTGAAAACCCCATTCTCTCTTTGAGTCCTGCTCTAAAAAAGAGCCAGGCCGAGGAAAAGGAGTTTGTAAGAAGCAATCCCTTTTCTCTTTGATAGGCCTTCAGGTTCTGCAGATTCTCCTTTGAGTTCTTGGGATAAAAGGGGAGTATTCTGCAATGGGGGAAGTCCTCAAAGAGTTTAACAAAACTTGCAGGTCCAAAGAGAATAAGTTCTTCAAGGTCTTTGAGATTTTCATACACAGGGGTTGCCATAAGGGCATCCCCAAGCCAGTTAGGAAGACGAAGGAGCATAAAAGAGCCTCTTTATAATCAAAGTGGCATAACTGCCCTTTTCAAGAAAAAATTTAACTCTATAGGTCCTTTCCTCTATCTTTTCACAGGTTAGATCTATGGGAAAGACTATTGCAGGCCTTGGATAGGATTTAAAGATAAGCCCCTTAATAAAACTCCTCAAGGCCCTAAAGTCCTGAAGACCCTCTTTTTTAAAAACCTTGAGATAGAGATGGTGTAAAGGTATTTCTGGGGTGTCTTCAATCCGCATCTTAGGTGAGGGGAAGGGTATCTTTAGATTTTCCAACAGGGCCAATCTCTCCTGAGGGAGGGTTCGGTAGAAATAAAGCTCTCCGAAAAGAAAGGGTATAACTATATCTATGAGCTTGTAGTAAATCAAAATCTCCTTCAGCACCTCATTCCAGAGATAACTCTGATAAACATTTCCGAGGAAGAAGAGATATTCTTGATCAATGAGGTGGAGTGCCCTTTTGAAGGTTCTCTGAGAGGGATTATGGGAACTCAGGAAATGCAGGAGGTTTCTTTCCCAGTTGAGTTGGGCAAAGGGTAGACAATCCTTCCATTTCCTCCAGTTTTTTTTAAGACAATCTCTCAATTTTCTGGAATGGGAAAATTCATCAGGACTGCTTGAGGCAAGCATTATGTAGAGGGCCTCCTCAAACCTTCCCTCAATAATCTCCTTTACAGCAAATTTTTGGCCCTCCCTTACAGAGGAAAAGCGCTGTTCGTCAAAGTAATTGGGTATTCCGTATCTTCTGACCTCATCTATTGAGGTGAGAATCTCTGAGGGGCCTCTCTCAACCTCCCTGACAAGGATTTCAAAATTATTACCCAGGAGGTGTTCCTTCCCAAGAGAGGTCAGGCTTCTACCAAGATAGGTAAGCTCAAGGTCCTTTTTTTGGAAATCCCTCTTAGGGCCATTTTTAATGGTTATATACTGAAAGGTAAGTGCCCTTTTATCTTTCAGGCCTCCATAGCCAAAGTATTTCAAAGGTAAGTGCCACTTTCTGGCAATCTGACCCAGGGCATCCCAGGTGCTAAGATTTCTCTTCTTTAAAAGATACAGGGAATACTCCCCTTTGACTCCAGGGGATAAACTGACTACCTCAGAAACGATAAAGTCTTCAGGTTTTACCTTTATCCTGTAAGACACTTAGAGTCCTTTGAAAGATGATGTTTTTGGGTTCTTCGCAAAATAAAAAAAAACGAGACCTTTGCAAAATTATAGTTCTTTTTAGGTTCATGGTAGCTGTGGCCCGTAGGTTGCAGAAAGTTTTTGAATTTTTTGTTTTCTGGTAGCCGCAAGCTTAAGCTTGCGTGGGGTTTTCTCGCAGGCTAAAGGTCTTGCGGCTACCAAAACCATAAAATTTTTGAATTATTGAGGTAGCCGCAACGCGTAGGTTGCGTTTTTTAGTCTGTTTTTTAATTCCTACGCGGGCTAAAGCGGCTACCTCAAAAAAACAATTTTACAAAGAACTTTTACCTATTAAGGGCTTCCATAATGTTTTCAGGGATGTCAAAGTTAGCAAAGACCTGCTGCACATCGTCAAGGTCCTCTAAGTTCTCCATAAGTTTAAGGAGGCTCTGAGCAGTGCCTTCATCTTGGATGGGGATTACATTTTTGGGGACCATGGTAACTTTAGCAGAAAGGATTTCAATCCCGGCCTTCTCTAAGGCAGTCTTTATGGTTTCAAAATCTGCTGGGGCTGTGATGACCTCAATTTCACTTTCATATTCCTTGGTATCTTCGGCTCCATTTTCAATGGCTATCTCAAGGACCTTTTCCTCGTCTTTTTTGGGAACAACGATAAGCCCCTTTTGCTCAAAGATCCAGGCAACCGCACCGGGTTCAGCCAAGCTCCCTCCATACTTATTAAATAGATGTCTTATCTCAGAGACAGTCCTTTTGCGATTATCTGTAATGGTACTTACAAGAACAGCCACACCTCCAGGCCCATAGCCTTCAAAGATAGCCTCTTCAAATTGCGTTCCTTCCTCCTGCCCCAGGGCCTTTTTAATAGCCCTTTCTATGTTCTCTTTGGGCATGTTTACAGCCCTGGCAGACTGAATGGCTGCTCTTAAGCGAGGATTCATCTCAGGATCCCCGCTTCCACCCTGTCTTACTGCAATAACGATCTCCCGGACAATCTTGGTAAAAACCTGTCCTCTCTTGGCATCCTGAGCGGCCTTTTTTCTCTTGATCTGAGCCCAATGAGAATGTCCTGCCATAATTTTTCACCTCTCCAAAACTCTTCACCTCAAATATACTGAATTTTCTCGGGTTTTCAAGTATAAAAAACGCAGGCTAAAGGTCTTGCGGCTACCTTTAAATTCAAATTTTTATCGCAGGCTTAAAGCTTTTGGTTACCGGAAAATCAAAATTCAGGGTTTGGGAAAGAGAAGAATAAGGTTGACTTTTCCGTATTGTATAGTATAGTAAATTCTATGGAAGGTTGACAAACGAGAGAAGGTAGTTATTTAAGAGACCTTTGCAAATTTATGGGTCTTTCTAAGTTTTAGGTAGGCGTGGCCCGTAGGTTGCGTTTGTTTGATGTTGCAAAGAATT
>CAYTDX010000119.1:0-3755 GCA_964436655.1 uncultured Caldimicrobium sp. | reverse complement strand
GTCTCTGCCCTTGTCCCTGTTACTTCCCCAGCCCCTTCCTCTGCTACTCCTCTCCCTTCTGCCTCTGTGCCTGTTCTATCCCTTCTCCTCTCTACCTCTACAACCTCCTCCTCTGTAAAGACCCTACCACACTTGCAACAGAAGTGCTCATTGCTCTCGCTATCATAGCAGAGTTTATGATTGCACTCTTCTCCAGCCTTTACCTTGCCTATAGATACTTCATTCATTCCTATATTATAATATAGAGTGATACACAGTGTTAACATATTCTTAGTTAATATTATGATAAAGACTTAGATATAAATGTAACATAATTTTAACTAATATTATGGTAAAAGGCTGGAGGAGCTTAATGATTAGAGAGGTTATATATGAGAAAGCAAAGAAGGCACATGAAGAATATAAAAAAGTAAGACCATTCGTCTCATTCACCGACTTTGTAAATAATCTGCTCTGGGAGGTGCTTGAAGGGGATAAAGAACTTTATAGGTATTCACCTGCGCTACAGTTCATAAGCACTGAAGGTAGCATAGTCTACATAAAAGATCACTTCATAGACAGGATAGTTGAGGTTCAGGTAGTTCCAGAAGGGAAGTTCTTGTACTGCAGGCACTGTGGGAGAGACGATTGTCTTCACGTAGGATTCTGCTTTGCTATAAGGGAAGTGAACAAGATACTTGTGGAGAAAGGTTTCAAGCAACCAAAGGTTAAGGAGTAATAATAGCTGAGTAATGGTAGTAGTAAGACTACCTCTCCTTATCCTGCCCTCTCTACCACTACTCAAACTTTATATCTTGCTAGAAAGATAAAGAAAGTCTAGGGAGAAGGGGAAGTCAGCATTACCCTCTTTCATCAGATATCAGTATAACAGGCTTTCATCATTCAACCCCTTCTCCTATCCATTCCTTTGTTCTTCATAGTATAATGAGGAATGAAAGACAGTAGTAGTAACAGTAGCAACCGCTTAGGACTACTAACTACGTACATTATGTTATGAATGACCACAGAAGCAATAATAGAAGGGGTAACTGACCTTAGCAGTAAGAGCGATAAGGAACTCTTGCTAATGATAAGGGAGCATATACAAAAGATAAAAGAAATAGTAGGGGAGTTGAAGTCCCCATATACTGTTACTGGTAATGTTACTACTCCTACCAACACCCCCGCTACTAATGCTGTTGCCTCTGCTGGTACTCCTCCTACTAGTACTGCTAATAGTGCTAACACTACTACAGTAGAGCCTTCCTCTTGAGCAGTTCCTCTACTAGTGCTGTTAACTTTGCTACTTCAGCCTCTAGCCTCTCAACCTTTTTATTCTTCTCTTCCTCCTCCTCTTCTCCCTTACCAGCAAGCAATATGCTCTCAACCTCTCTAGTTAACCCGCATTTGGGGCAGTAGTCATGGTTTGGAGATAGCAACTCTTGGCAACGTATGCAACGCTTAACCTTCAGCCCTTGCTTATCCTCTTCTACTGAAAGACCCTGCAACTGTAGTAGTTTTGAGTCTATATCTATCCCTGCCAAATGGATATAGCGCTTAACTACTTGAGTGCCTAGAACCCAGCCAAAGAACTTACACATTTCTGCCTCTGTAAGTTTGCCAGCAAGATGGGTAGCCCTTGAGTGCCTTAACACATAAAGCCTAAAGTCCTTGTCTATGCCTGCCTTCCTCATAACATTCCTGAACATTGCTTCTGCACCAAAGATCTTCAGGGGTTTCCACTTATGGTTTGTTGCCTCTGATAGCCATACGTATGAGTCCCTGTTCTTCCTGAATGGGTGTATGTTAATCCACTCTCTTAGCAATGGAGCATATGCAATCATTCTAACCCTACGCTCACCAGTCTTTCCCCTTAGTATCACTGTGCAACCGTATTGGTCAAATGCTATATCCCTAATCCTTAGGTTCAGTAGTTCTTCAGGTCTTGCCCCTGTCTCGTATGCTGTTGCTATCATTGCCTTCCTCTGCAGTGTATCTGCAGTATCTACCAACCTCTTCACCTCCTCCTCCGTAAGGAATGAGTCTAGGTCCAGTCCTTCACTCTCTCTACGTTTATCCTTGCTCACCTTTGTCTTTAACCATGCTACTTGCTCAGGGTAGTATTCATTATTGCCATAGCATACCTTAAAGAAGTGCTTGAGTATAGTCCTATACGTTGATTCGGTCTCTGCATTGTAGCCCCTTCTTGAGAGCGCTGTTATAAGGTTGCGTATATCCTCCTTCGTACAGTATCTGAATGGTCTGCTAAGGAAGGCACGGAGTGTTGTAAGGACTTGAATGCAGAGTGCCACCCTTAGCAATGAGGTCTCTTTCTCTATATGGTACTGTATATAGCGCTTAATATCCTCCTTATCCTCGTCAGTACACACATTGTTATTATCAACCTTCTCAAGCCAGTACCTCAGCCTCCTCTCCCTCTCATATATGTCCCTATCCATCATAGAATAAGGAGAAGGGTTTTTGTGCGAGGCTCCTGATCTTACTGAAGGTTTTAATAATACACTATTGGTAAGAGGTTCATGCCTATACCTGCTGCTGAACTTGATGAGTCTAATGATCCAGTGCTTATAATCAAGGAGTTCCTAAAGAGGAATAGTGAGGAGGCATGGACGCAGGAGGAGATAAGCGAGCATACAGGCTTGGATATGACAACTGTATACCAGATATGCCAGATGCTAAGGGCAAGGTATGTAGAGTCAATAGCAAGGGAGGAGTACTTCCCAATAAAGGCTGTAGAGCGGTATGGTCAGACATACTATGCATGGAACACCAAAGGCAAGGGCAAGAAGAGTACTAGCAGTGCTAGGAAGGGTAGAGGTAAGAAGAAGGGCACATCTGCAGATACAAACATTAATGCTATAGATACAAATGTGGATGTTAGAGATACTCATCCATCTTCTTCCTCTTCTTCATCATAGTATATCTCAACGATGATGTTGAGCCCTTCTCCTCTAAGCCTTGACTGGAGGTAGTTTGCAAACTTGTCAAGATAAGTATGCCCTTTAGCCCTCAACAGCCCTGGCATAACATTGCCCATATCATCTATGAAGTTTATATCTATGCTGATGGTGAAGAACCTCCAGCCCATACTCTCCATAAGGTTGCTGAATGATATGTAACTATCCCTATGTAACTTTGCCTCTAGATCATGTATGATATCCTCTATTGCTCTCTTAACCCTACTATAATCATCGGTGGTCTTTATCCTGAACTTTTGTAGCATTAACTACTCTATCTACTATCTCTTTAGCATCCTTAAATACAGATATGGTTAGCCTTTAGAGTATATGATTTCTCCCTCTTCCACATCTATAGTGAAGAGTAAGTGATGAGAGGTATAGAGGTAAAAGCAAGAATAGAGGAGGAGGAATGGCTAGTTATCTGGTTGAAGGCTATAAGGTATACCAAGGAGGGATAGAATATACATATACGGTAGAGTATGTATGTATGAGTATACATGTACCTGCTACCTGTATAGGCTTGTATGTAGAGCAGTTAAACTACACCCTGAGTATCTAATTTAGAGAGGTTACTCTCCTCCCTTCTCCCTCCTCTCTCCTCCCTCTTCATTTCTCTTTTTCTTAACTTCTTTCTAACATGCATGCCTACCCTTATATACTACTTAAGCACAATCATACTTATGCAACAGGAGGAAGAGTTGAAGAAGAAGCTCTTGGATATGCTTGAACGTGATAGTGAGTTCAGATATGCTGTAGCAGGAGCAATAGGCTATAAAGAGATACTGGATAGGATTG
>CAYTDX010000118.1:0-3900 GCA_964436655.1 uncultured Caldimicrobium sp. | reverse complement strand
AAATGACCGGCAAGTAAGCAGTTGGTGTGAATCGAACCTGTGAGGGATTGAAACTTTAAAAATAAAATAGGGGTTGGAACAATGAGAAAGGTGTGAATCGAACCTGTGAGGGATTGAAACGGGATGAACGCCAGCTTTAAATCTATAAGAGGTAAATTGTGTGAATCGAACCTGTGAGGGATTGAAACTTTAATTGAAAGAATTTTAATTTTCCCTGTTCCATTGCGTGTGAATCGAACCTGTGAGGGATTGAAACTTTTTCCCTCCTTTTTTGTTTAACAATTCCCCCGGTGTGAATCGAACCTGTGAGGGATTGAAACACAAGGTAAGAAATGTTTTCTTGATCGTATTGAAGTGTGAATCGAACCTGTGAGGGATTGAAACCATAGATGATGAAGTGGAACAAAGCGAGATCTCGCTATGGTGCGGAATCTACCGGAAATGGATCTGCAGATTTACACAAGCCCGGTGCGCTTCCTGTGGTTTGGGATTCTCTCCCTGATGTTTGCTGCTGTGGGGTGGTGGATGATTCGTGAGGCGACAGAGCCGCGTGAATCGCTGATTGGCTGGATCATGCTCGTGCTCTTCGGTCTCGGAGCAGTGGTTTTCTTCCGAAGAGCGCTTCAGGGGCGACAGCTCCTGCTGGCTGTTGGTCCGCAGGGGATGTGGGTGAATCAAAGCAGTGTGTTGCTGGAGACAAAGGGTGTTCTGATCCCGTGGGAAGAAATTACGGGGGTTACAATGCGTGAGACCTGGGTGCGGTGGACAAGATTAGTAGAACTCAAGGTCGGCTTGAAGAACCCGGCACGCATCATGCAACAGTTAGGGCTTGCCGACACCACAGGGAAGCGGCTCCTTGCGGGCATAGTTGGCAATACGTTGACGATCTCGCTTGCGGGTCAGGTTCCTCGGGCACGCAAGCAAGCAAAGCGCGTGGTGAAGCTGGCACAGCGGTATCTGACGGCAGGTCACTGAGCTGCTCACGGGTCGGTGTGGGGAGGTCTTCCGGGAAGGGTGAAGCCCGGCTCAAAACGTCATAGAGTTAATTACTTAACTTGTGATTTTTCCCTGAGGGAGGGCTTAGCCCCGCCACACTGTGTGAGTGAGGAATTGGAACAGGTCTTGACAAAATGATTTAAAATGTTTATATTTTTTATGTGGTTGCTCTTTCACAAGGGGGAAATGAAAATATGGACTGGATAAATGAAAAAGTTTTTAAGAGAGTTTGAAAACAGGCTGATCGGCTAAGCGCTCCTGAAGTTTAACATTTAAAAACACTTTTCCATACAAATTTTAAATTCTTCCCCTTCCAATGAGCACCTCCTGAAAATCCAGAAGCTGGGGAGCATTTGGCATAAATTTCCAGATAATTTGTAAAGATATTATCATTTGACTTTCCCTTTTAAAGGCGGAGTCAAGATATAAAAAATGCAGGTAAGTAAATTTATGAAGGCGGTAAAATCATTCATATTGTTTTGGTCTTTCGCCTTATTTGATCCCTTAGGGAAAAGTCAAAAGGTATACTATAAATTAAAAGGGGGGTATCATGTTAAAGGGTAAATTTACTATCGTTTCAGCAGTTTTGTTCTTAATAACTATTACTGGATTTTCTCAAAATAAAAGCGAGATTAAAGCGCCTCAACCCGCTTCAACTCAATCAGGTTGTATCCAGCCGCCTTCCGGACTGGTCGCCTGGTGTCCACTGGATGAAACCTCTGTAAAGGATATACAGGGTGTTCTCCACAGCAGTCCCAAACCCGGACCTGCAGGTCCTCAAGAACTGTCGCTGAAGGAGTTGCTTTCTCGCGGCGAAGTCACCGACCTCTTGCATGGCTTTTCCGTTCGCCTCCCTCAAGGTTGGGCACTCAAAGTCCACGACAACTTTATCCGCATCAGCGATGACCGAATCCTTTGCTTCGTCGTCTTTCGGGTCGCCCGCTACAACGGCAACTTGCATCAAGTCGCTCAATCTTGGTGGCTGGAAAGGCAAGCGATGATGAGCGGTTACAGTCAGCCCCGTTTTGCCTTCCGAAAACTTTCGCAAGGCATCCTCATCGTCGGCGAAGGCTTAGGTTATCCCTTCGTCCTTCACCCGATGATGTCGGTCAACTTCGGCTTACTGGGTCAAACTCCGCCCAGTAACTACCGCGAAGTCACCGCCATTTTGCCCGGCAAAGCGACAGCGTTGGTCGTGACCTTGCTTTTCCCCGCAGGCACCGAAAAAGCGAAGTTGGACGAGATGCTGAACATCGTCCGCAGTTTCCGCTTTCTGCCGCAGGAAAAAATGGTCAACTGGAGACAGGAAACCATCTACGACCCCGAAGTCGGCATGGAAGCGGGTTGGATTCATGTCCCCAAAGGCTTTGAGTTTCATGGCGCTATCATCCAACAGGGCACAAAGCGCGTGCCCGCTTTGTTCCTTCGCAAGGGTGACATGATGATGCGCGTTGACAACATTGACCTTCAAAGCAGTGCCCTTCAAACGGGTTTTGGCGCAAACGCCACGACTTTGCTGACCATCAACGGTCAAACCTCTCAGCAACCTCAGCCCATTTTCCTCCAATCTACCCGAGATGTTGCCAGCTTTGTTTTGAGCATCTGGCAAGCAGAGACGGGCGAACAATGGGAACTCAAAGAGCAACTGGAGTTGCCCAGGTCAGCGATGGAGCAATTGATGGAGCAGCAAATACTACAGGAGTTGGCTCAATCGTCAGCCGTTTTCCGTCGTGCTGTTCAAGGCGGTCTTGTTAAACTTGCCCTTAGCGCCCAAAGCGGCTCTTTAGTTCGCCAGGCCTTTGTTTCTGGTTCTCTTACACTCAGCCAGCAGCCCGACCCTTTCGCCGCATCACAGGATTGCTTCGTTAGCATCACGGTTCAAATGTTTCAGTTCCCGGAAAACCGAAGCGAAGAGGCAAGAGGCATCTTTGCTGGCATCAATAACAGCATTCAGTTCAGCCCCCGACATGCCCTTTCCGCTCTGGAGCGGTTCATCAGGGACAACCAGGAACTCAACCGCATGGTGATGCAGATGCTGAACGAAGAACGGGAGTTCAACAGCCACATGGCGAGGGCATGGACGAACGCCCTGAGCGACCAGACCTATGTGAAAGACCCTGAGACGGGCGAAATCTTCCGGGTGCACAAGCGGGTTTGGGAGACGGGCGAATTTTGGCGCGACCCTGTCTGGGACAACATCCTTGGCGGTGTGGAACGAGGCAGCGAACTGGAAAGGCTCCTCAGGGAAGAAGGTTGGCGCCCCCTCCAGCAATCGTTAGAAGGCTTCCCTGAGCAATGGTGATGATCCTCTCCCCAGGGGAGGAATTAACCCTATAATTTCTCCCGAAGGTCCTGAGAACTCTCCGGGAGGATCACTTAGCGATGTAAATCTAAAAAAATAATATAAAAAATGGAGGGCAAAAATGAAACTCAAATTGAATTTTGCAGATGGTGTTGTAGTACTATTTCTATCTGTAATGTTGTCTTCCCCTTTATCCCTTTATGCTCAGCGTCTTATATGGCTTGGAACCCCCGGTACTGAGGCATATGGTGTTTCCCATGATGGCTCAGTAGTTGTTGGTGCTGCTTATCCTGGACCGCTTGCATTTCGATGGCAAAATGGCTTGATGCAGATTTTAGGGACGCTTGGTGGTGATGCAAGCTGGGCACTCGGTGTTTCCGCCGATGGTTCAGTAGTGGTTGGTAAATCATATAACTCTAATGGATTTCTGCGAGCTTTTCGATGGACAGTTAGTGGAGGAATGCAAGATTTAGGAACACTCGGTGGCAATAATAGTGCAGCATATAGTGTTTCCGCCGATGGTTCAGTAGTGGTTGGTTGGGCTGAAAACGCAAATGGGACAATTCGTGCCTTTCGCTGGACTGCAACAGATGGTATGCATG
>CAYTDX010000117.1:0-3900 GCA_964436655.1 uncultured Caldimicrobium sp. | reverse complement strand
GACTTTGTGAGTTTTTCACAAAATTAGTCTTTTTCGGTAGCCGCAAGACCTTTAGGTTTTGCGTATATTTTCAAAAATAAAAATACTTAAAATCTGACGCAAGCTAAAGCTTGCGGCTACCAGAAAGCCAAAAATCAAGAGTCATAGATTAGGTAGCCGCAGGACCTTTAGACCGCATAGGTCTTTGCTGAATAATAAAAATTTTTTCTAAAAAGAAAGGGAACTTCTACAGGAAAAAGCGCAAGTTAAACTCTACTTCCTTCTTCAGCACGGATTTTTCCTTTTTGAGAAAGGGCATATCCAGCGAGAGCTCCACCCAAAATAAAGGCACAGGCTGTAGTCAAAACTGCCCCGACCATACTTACCGCGGTTAGCACCCTTGCCACAACTCCGAGACTTCCTGGACCAATGATCAACTCCGCAAGCCTTAATCCCACATAGCCACCCATCATAGCACTGGGAAAGAACCCTAAAAGCACAAAGAGAATTAAACCTGCCCCTGTTCCAATATAAACGGCCTTCTTTGAATTAACTTTGGCTAACATAGTTTCACCCCCCTTTTTATTTTGTTCATAACCCTCTATCCTTTCAATTTTCTCTCTCATCTCTTTCACCTCCTCTTTTCCTCTTATTTAAGATATATCAAAAAGTATGCCTGAAAAAGGGCGTTGATTTTCTTGGTTTTGAAAGAAAGGCCTTTGCAGATTTGCAAAAAAAGTACTTAATTAAACAATTTTTTTTGCACAAATGCAAAAGATTAACTATAGATCTTAAGGATCTGAAAAAGCTCTAAGGGATTTTGGTCTTCATAAAATCTTCTTAAAAATTTGAGTATGGAAAAACCCTTTTTCAAAGGGCTTATCCGGAGAATCCCTTTATCTTCAAGCTCTTCAACCTTTACCTCTGAAAAGGCTTCTTTCAGGGGTTCCAGACTAAGATTTTTTTCTGGTTTCAGAAAATAAATAACTGCTCTATCCGGGACAACTGGTTTAGTGGAAGTAAGCCTTTCAACCTTAGTGATTCTCAATCCCTTGTATATCTCAAAGCCTGAGAGTCTGGTTTCCTCAATCTCTTCCTTAAAGGCCATCCCTATGAAATCATTTTCCACCTCAATTCCAACGGCTGTTGCCTCACTGCATATAACCCTGGGTCTTGGATTAAAGCCCTGGGTATAGACAAGGGGAAATTTGTTTCTTCTCAAAACCAACTCAAAGAGCCTCAGGACCTCAAGCTGAGATAGAAATTTAGAGGCACCCTTTTTGTCGTAATAGATCCCATACCAAACCACTCTCTGATGAGAGAGGTTTACCTGGGTTTTGTCAATCTCTATGGAGAAGGGACTTTCTGTTTTAAGCTCTGAGGAGAGATAATTTTTGACCTTTCCCTTACAGACCCCGCATTTTACACACCTATCAAAGCGACAATCAGGGGTATATTCACCTTTAAAAGCCCTTTCCCTCTCCCTTAAAAGAAATTCCTTTTTCACACCAAGATCAATATGATCCCAGGGCAGGGGCTCAAGAGGGTCTCTTTCAGCAAGATATTCCCTAAGCGCAACCTTGGTCTCCTCTGCGGTCTTTTCCCAGATAGGGTAATTAAAAAACTCTTTCCAGGAATCCAGGCGGGCACCTTCTTTATAAACCCCTTGAAGATAAGAAAAGAGCTCCCGCCCTCCTCTTGCTATAACGCCTTCAAGGAAACTCTGTTCGGGATTATGGACCTTAAAATTCCCTTTAAGTCTATCCTTGAGAAATCTTATCTTTGCATAGGACTCCTCTAAGGTAATTTGTCTTTCCCATTGAAAAGGGGTATGGGGTTTGGGAATAAAGATAGAAGCAGAAAAAAGAAGCTCTCCTCCTTTAAAGAGTCTTTTTATCTCTGTATAGAGCTTTACCATATCCTTAAGGTCTTCATCGGTTTCCGTGGGAAGTCCAAGCATAAAGTAGAGTTTTATTCTTTTAAAACCGTGTTTCCTGGCAAGCTCTACATCCCTGAAAAGGGCATCCCTATCAATGTTCTTATTTATGACCCTCCTTAATCTATCAGAGGCAGATTCAACAGCTATGGTCAAGGTGCTTGTCCTACCCTTTTTAAGGAATTCAAGGATCTCGGGAGTTAGACTTCCCACCCTCAAGGAGGGTAAACTAAAGACAAATTCCCGGGCATCTGGGACATAAAATTCTCTATCTAATAGACCTATGAGCTCCTTCAGAGAGGTATAATCTCCAGCAGAAAGAGACATAAGGGAGGCCTCACGATACCCGGTGAGTGCAAAGGCCCTTTTAGCCTCCGCAAGTATCTCAGGGGGAGATTTTTCCCTCACAGGCCGATAGTAAAAGCCAGCCTCACAAAATCTGCAGGACCTTGTGCAACCTCTTGATATCTCCAAAGAGACCCTGTCATGAGCAAGGGGGATCACCGGAATGGAATAATGAACAGGTGGGAGCTCCTTAGCAAGAAATACCCTTCGCTTGACCCGGTTTTTTAAAAGCGGGACATAGACTCCTTCTATTTTTATCAGTTCCTTATAAAGCCCTTCTTTATCTGGTGAAATATGTTTCCAGTGTTCTAAGAGTTTAAGGATCTCAAAGATGACCTCCTCCCCGTCACCAATGACAATGGCATCAAAGAGCTCGGCAACAGGCTCGGGATTTCCACAGCAGGGCCCTCCTCCTATAATAAAGGGATAACCCCATCTCCTCTCTTCAGCCCTAAAGGGGATCTCTGAGAGCTCAAGGATCTGAAAAAGGTTGGTAGCAAGGAGCTCATAGGGATAACTTAGACCAAGGACATCAAATTCTCTGAGGGGTTTTCTATAATTGAGGCTGAGGAGGGGAAAATTCCTCTTTTTAAGTTCCCTTTCCATATCTGGAGCAGGACTAAAGACAAAATCACAGAGATATCTCTGGGAGGCGTTGATGAGTCCAGCTAAGATATTTAGCCCGAGATGGGATCTTCCCACCTCATATAAATCAGGGTATCCCAAACAGACCCTGAGGCTAACCCCTTCCCAGTCTTTATAGGGAAAATAGGGCTCCCTTCCAAGGTAGCGTGAGGGTTTTTGAAGGGAATGAAGGATCTCCTCTGGATAATCTCTAATCATCCATTAAATTTTAATACATGTTTTCCTATTTAGGAGTGGATCTTGGAGGTGCGAGTAATACCTGGGGAGTTGTCCTGCGGGAGCTTCCTGAAAAGGGCCTTTTTCTTGAAAAAGGGCTCTCTCTGAAGGAAAAAGGCTTAGTTGCCGTCTCACTTGAAGAAATCCTTGCCTTTGTAAGAGGTAACAGAGTTCTTGCAACATCCATGGATGCCCCCTTGCATTTTTCTCTAAAAATAGCAAAGGGATTTCGTAGGTCTGACCTTACCTTAAGAGAGCTTCTTCCAAAGGAGTATAGGAGATGGGTGCTCTCCTATCATGCCCTTATGGGGATCCCCCTGAGAGGTTATCTTCTGGCCCAAAAACTAAGCCCCTACTGTGGTGCTATTCTTGAAACCCATCCCCGAGCAAGCCTCTATTTCATGCTTCCAGAGGAAAAGAAATATCTTGCTCATAAATATAAAAGAGAGGGCCTTGTTCAGGAGGAGAAGAGATTTTTACAGACCTACTTTCAGAAAAATTTTTCCCTGGATCTACCTCTATATGTCTTTGAAAATGGGGATTTTCTGGATGCCCTCGTTTGTGCTTTAGTTTCCTATCTCTACATAAAAAATCCGGAAAGTCTCTTCTTTTTGCCCCAAGAAGAGGATCTGACAGGTTTTGGCCCTTTCGTGATTTATTATTCGGGATTTTCCCCCTCTGCATAAGTTCTTTTCCTTTTTAGAAAAAATTTTTATTATTCTGCAAAGACCTATGCGGTCTAAAGGTCCTGCGGCTACCTAATCTATGACCCTTGATTT
>CAYTDX010000116.1:0-3969 GCA_964436655.1 uncultured Caldimicrobium sp. | reverse complement strand
AAGCCCTGGTTTTTCATCCATTTTTGATTACCTCGTAAATTCCAGGAAGATGTCTGTATTTTTCTGCGTAATCAAGACCATAGCCCACAAGAAAGCCCCTCTCCAAGGTAAAACCCACATAATCCACCCGTACCTCAACCTTGCGTCTCTCCTTTTTGTCAATAAGGGCGCAGACCCTTAAAGATTTGGGTTTATGAAGGCTCAGGTGCTCAAGTAAAAAGCTGAGGGTGAGCCCTGTATCAACAATATCCTCAACAACAACCACATTTTTACCCTCTATGGGGAGCTCAACATCTTTGGTGATAACCACCTCTCCAGAGGAGGTATCAGACAAACCATAACTCTTTACTCGCACAAAGTCTATCTGGAGCTCCCTTTTATTGAGATTCCTGGCAAGGTCTGACAGAAAAATAAAGGCCCCTTTAAGGGTCCCTATCAGGACAAGGGGCTCCTCTGGAAAATCCCTCTCAATGGCCCCGGCAAGTTCTTTGACCCGCCTTTGAATGGTTTCAGCTGAAATTAGCTCCTTTAACACTTCCATAGATTTTCCCTTTTAGATTATACATCAAGCTCCCGGTATTCCAAGGCGTGTTCATAAATAAACTCTTTACGGGACTCAACATTTTCTCCCATAAGCACAGAAAACATCTCATCTGCCCGCTCGGCATCCTGGATACTCACCTTTTTCAGGATCCTCTTCTGGGGATCCATGGTAGTTTCCCAGAGTTGATGAGAGTTCATCTCCCCAAGTCCTTTATATCTCTGGATATAAAGCCCTTTTCTACCCTCCTCTCTGAGAAAATGGAGTATCTCTGCTAAGTGTAGAAGAAAGTCCCTAAAGACCCTCTGGGTCTCTTTTAAAGTAATTTCAAGGTCAAGTCCTGCATAGTCTCTAAGGGTTTCAAAGATTCTTGAGGCCTCTCGGTAATCCTTCTCTAAGATTAATTCAGGCCCAATTTTACAGAAACTGTAGCTATCACCCTGAGCATAAAGGTAAAATTCAAAATATTTCGGGTTATAGGTACTGCTTTTGACCTTAGAAATCTTAAAGTTTAAGGCCTGAGCAGACCTTGAAAGTTTCTCTACGGTCTTCTCAGATTCAAAATCCGTAAGGGCCTTGATATTCTCCTTGAGAAGAAGCAAGACCACCTTGGGAGGATAATTTTTCTTGTTAAGATTGAGGAGATTCTTTTCAAGATGGGAGAGATTCTGGAAAAATTTTATGGGCTCCTTAATTTCACTGACAGGGCTTCCCTCTTTTTTCACCACTACTTTGAGATCCCCAAGGATCCTGTTAAAGATATATTTATCCAGTTCCTCGTCGTTTTTGATATAGGTCTCCCTTTTTCCTTCAGTAACCCGGTAAAGAGGAGGCTGGGCAATGTAGAGCCAGCCCCTTTCAATGAGTTCAGGCATCTGCCGATAAAAAAAGGTCAAAAGAAGGGTGCGGATATGGGCCCCATCCACATCGGCATCGGTCATGAGGATAATCTTATGGTATTTGCAACGATCGGCATTAAAACTATCCGGTCCAATACCTGTCCCTAAGCTTGCAATAAGGCTCTTTATCTCCTCGGAAGCAAGCATCTTTTCAAAGTTGGCCTTTTCCACATTGAGAATCTTTCCTCGCAGGGGCAATATGGCCTGAAACTTTCTATCCCTTGCCTGTTTGGCAGAGCCTCCGGCTGAATCTCCCTCTACGATAAAAAGCTCCCTGTTTTCTGGGGTCTTTTCTGTGCAATCAGCCAATTTTCCCGCCGTGAGAAACTCCTCAATCTCACTCTTTTTCCTCACAAGCTCTTTGGCCTTACGAGAGGCCTCTCTTGCCTTGGCAGAGGTTATAACCTTTTGAAGGATCTTCTTGGCCTCCCCCGGGTTTTCTTCAAAGAATTTGAGGAGACCTTCATAGACTAAGGATTCCACAAGGGGTTTGACCTCGCTATTTCCCAGCTTCATCTTGGTCTGTCCCTCAAACTGGGGATCTGGCACCTTCAAAGAGATAACCGCGGTTAGCCCTTCCCGGACATCCTCCCCTTCAACCCTGATTTTAAACTGCTTAGGAAGCTTTTCTGAATCAAGATATCTGTTTACCGCCTTGGTAAGGGCAGCCCTAAATCCAACCACATGGGTCCCACCCTCTCTGGTGTGGATATTATTTACATAGCTGTAAATGGTCTCGGTATAACCAGAATTGTATTGCAAGGCCACTTCTACCACTATATGATCCTTTTCTCCCGAGATGGTAATAACTTTGCTGTGAAGAACCTCTTTTTTCTGATTCAGGGCCCTGACAAGCTCAGCAATCCCCCCTTTGAAGTGAAACTTCTCGGAGTAGCCAATGCGTTCATCTATAAGATGAAACTTCACATTGGGATTTAAATAGGCAAGCTCTTTAACCCTCTTGGAGACAATCTCCAGATCAAATTCAAGGTCCCTGCCGAAGATCTCGGGATCCGGTTTAAAACAGACCTTGGTACCATGCTTGGTGGTCTGACCTATGGTTGTAACAGGCCCATCAGGGGTTCCTCTTTTATAGCTTTGAAAGTGGATCTTGCCATCTCTATAGACCTCAGCCTTTAACCATTCAGAAAGGGCATTTACAACCGAGACCCCTACCCCGTGAAGGCCTCCTGAGACCTTATAGGCCCCGTGGTCAAACTTGGCTCCCGCATGGAGCCTTGTCATAACAATCTCCAGGGCAGAGATTCCCTCTTCGGGATGAATGTTTACGGGGATACCTCTTCCATTATCCTCAACACAGGCTGAGCCATCTTTATTGAGGATTATTCTTATTTCCGTGGCATATCCTGCCAGGGCCTCATCAACGGCATTGTCAAGGACCTCCCAGAGAAGGTGATGAAACCCGTAAAGGTCTGTTGAGCCAATATACATGGCTGGTCTTACCCGGACTCCCTCAAGACCAGTCAAAACCTTTATACTTTCTGCCTCGTATCTTTCCATAAAAGACCACACCCCTTTTTGATTTTATCAGACCCTAAATCACCATGGGCATGAGAAGATAGAGGAAACCTTCATCTCTAAAGCCTGTTATAACAGCCGGGCTTCTCTCATCACTTAGCTTAAGCTCAACCTCTTCGGACTTCATAATCTCAAGGACTGATGTAAGGTAAAGGGCATTAAAACTCACATTAAGGGCCTCCCCCTCGTATTCAGCAGAAAGCCTGATTCTTGCCCTTGAGGTCTCTGTCTCCGGAGATGAAAGAATGACTTCAGTTGAAGTTAGCTCTAAGCGGATGGGCTTAAATTTTTCTGAGATCACAATGGAAGTCCTTTTTAAGGCATCCAGAAAGAGTTTTCTATCAATTTTAAGTCTATTCTGAAACTCCTGGGGGATAACTGCCCGGTAATCCGGGAATGACCCTTCAATGGTCCTTGTGAAGAAAAAGCCATCGCTGAAATAGAGAACCACATAGTTGTTGATAAAGCCAAGTTTCACTAAGAGTTCTCCTTCGGAGAGGTCCGCAATTAAATCCGCCCCTTTTTTACTCACAATGATACCTTCCTTAAAGGGAGAATTTTCAAGACCGGGGACCTCTCTATCCAGAAGGGCAAGCCTGTGTCCATCTGAGGCAACTGCCCGCAAAATCCCCTTTTCAGGCAATGGTTCAAGATAAACACCTCCCAGGACAAAGCGCGCCTCATCCTTTGAGGCTGCAAAGACGGTGCTTCTTATGAGTTCTGCTAAGACATTACCAGGAATCTCAAGGAGGTCTTCCTCGTAAAACTCAGGAAGACTGGGAAATTCATCACTATCCATGACCGCAAGCTCATAGACCTCCTTTTCCTCCTCATCCCTTATGACCAGTCGGGAATCTTCCTTGATAAGGAAAACCACATCCTCAGGAAAGTCCCTGACAATCTCAAGGAATCTCCTACAGGGCACACAAAAGCTTAAAGGTTCGCCCTCAACCTCAATGGGGACTCTCCCTCTAAAGCCCTGTTCAAGGT
>CAYTDX010000115.1:0-3979 GCA_964436655.1 uncultured Caldimicrobium sp. | reverse complement strand
CAGGGCCGATGGTACTGGGCGGTTACCCGCCTGGGAGAGTAGGTCGGTGCCCGGGTTTTTTTATATCTTGAAAATTTCTCAATCCTTAGTAAATTATCTCCCCTAAATGAACTCCACTCTTAAAATCATAGGTCTCTTTTTACTTATCTTTACACTTTTTTTAAGCACATTAGCCCTCATCCTCTTTCTTTATCTCAAGATCTCTCTGCCCAGCATTTCAAAGCTTAAAAATTATAGGCCCAAACAGGTTAATATCGTTGTAGATCATAATGACAGGATTATTGGTTATCTGGGCGAAGAGAGGAGAATTTTTGTTCCCCTTAAGAGAATACCTCCTCATGTCATAAAGGCCTTTCTTGCAGCTGAAGATGCCAATTTTTACAAACACAAGGGAATTGACTTTTTTAGCTTGGTGAGGGCCCTTTTTAAAAACCTTGTTTCTGGAAAGATAGTTCAAGGGGGAAGCACTATAACTCAACAGGTGGCTAAATCCCTGCTATTGACCCCGGAGAGGACCTTTTCCAGAAAGGCCAAAGAGATGATTCTTGCCTGGCAGATGGAAAAGCATCTTTCCAAAGATGAAATACTGACCCTATATCTGAATCATATTTACTTAGGGGAGGGGGCTTATGGAGTGGAGGCAGCGGCCCTGACCTACTTTAATAAGCATGTCTGGGAGCTTGATCTCCTTGAAGCAGCTACACTGGCTGGTTTACCCCCTGGACCTTCAAGGTTCAGTCCCTTAGATAATCCCAACGCAGCCCTGCAGAGGCGTAATTATGTTATAAGGAGGATGGCGGAGGTTGGTTTTATCTCCGAAGGGCTCGCCAATCAGCTAATAGTAAAACCCTTAATGGTTAATCCAAGAAATGTAAATATTCCTGCTCACAGTGCCTATTTTATGGATATCATCAAGGCAGAGCTTGAGAATATCCTGTCCAAGGAGGCCCTGGAGCAGGGAGGTTTCAGGATTAAGACCACCCTTGATCTGGAGTGGCAGAAAAGGGGATATGAAAACCTTTTAAATGCCATGAAGGGCCTTTTTAAAAAGGATCTTCCGGAGGTTTCTGCGGTTTGTCTGTCTAATGCCGATGGAGGGGTTAGATTTTTGCTGGGGGGAAAAAACTATCTTGAATCATCCTATAATAGGGCTATCTTAGGCAAAAGGCAAGCTGGCTCAGCCTTTAAACCCTTTATCTGGGCTGAGGCCCTGGAAAAGGGGATCCTTAATTCCGATAGTGTCCTTCCAGATGAACCCATCGTTCTTCCCGGAGCTGATGCGGGTAAGGACTGGAGCCCGGGAAATTATGATGGAAAGTATATGGGGCCGGTAAGTTTAAAAGTGGCCTTAGCTCATTCAAGAAACACAGTGGCAGTAAGAATTGCCATGCTCTTAGGAAGCGACAACCTGGTAGATCTCGTCAAACGCTTAGAGCTGAAGTTTCCTCTTCCTATAAACCTGAGTATTGCCCTTGGAACCTATGAACTTTCACCTCTTGAGCTTACTACTGCTTTTTCTGTTTTCCCTACCCTCGGACAGAAGATAAAGCCCCGCTTTATTGAGGCTATCTATGATCAACTTTCAGATGGAAAGGTGATATATCAGAGCGAGGTAGAGAGTAAACCGGTTTTTTCAGCCCCAACGATCTCCATCATGAATGATTTTCTTCAGGAGGTGGTAAGGTCAGGCACAGGCAGGTGCGCTTCCGCTCTTGGAGTGCCTGTTGGGGGAAAGACCGGAACCACCCAGGAATACAAGGATGCCTGGTTTATAGGATTTACTGCCGATTATACCTGTGGTATCTGGGTTGGTTATGACAAAGGAAAGACCTTGGGGAGGGGCGAAACCGGGGGAAGGGTGGCCTGTCCCCTCTGGCTGAGCCTTATGCAGGGAACGGCCCATTTAGTCAAGCCCATTCCTGTTTACATTCCTCCTCAGGTATCCTCAAATGCCACCTCAGGAGTCGAATCCGCTCAGTAATTCCCTGGAAACAATTGATTTTTGGTAGCCCTAAGCTTAAGCTTACCTGGAGTTTTTAAATGCGGACTAAAGGTCCTGCGGCTACCCAATCTATGATAATTAATTTTTGTATTTGTGGTAGCCGCAAGCTTCAGCTTGCGATGAATTTTGGTTTGTATTTTGCCCTTGACTTGCTAAGGAAAATCCTTTAAAGTAATAGAAAAGTCCGGGAGGAGGTGAAGTTATGGGTCTGCAAAAAATAATCAGCTCGTATATTCCCCAGGGGGTCTTTGTAATTACCAGTCAAGCTGAGGGTAAACTCAACGGGATGACCGCAGCCTGGGTTTCTCAGGTCTCCTTTAAACCAAGGCTCCTTGCCGTTGCCATTGCCCCTCAGAGGTATACCTATGAGCTTATTGAAAAGTCCAGGGTCTTTTGCATAAATGTGCTTTCAGAGGATCAGATTGAACTTGCTAAACACTTTGGATTCCAGAGCGGTAGAAAGGTCAATAAATTTGAGACCATTCCCTATAAGTTTGCTCTAAAGGGTTCTCCGGTAATCCTATCTGCCCTTGCCTACTTTGAGTGTGAGGTGACCCATCTCTATGAGACAGGAGATCATATCATGGTGGTTGGAGAGGTTGGGGATTACGAGGTGATAAGGCCTGAGGCCAAGCCTCTTATCTTTAAATGGGATGACTATTTCGGAGGGGTTGAGGGATAATGGAAGAGGATAGGTTATTAAGATTTCATGAGAGATTAAAGGATTTTCTCCAGAAGAACCTTACCAAGTTACTTAATCTGGTCCTTTTTTTTGTTATTATAATCGTCCTTTCAGGGGCCTGGTTTTTTTATCAAAAAAACAAAGAAAAAAGGGCCTTTGAAAGGTTTGTTGAGATTATTCACAGGCAGGACTTAAAGGCCTTAGAGGACTTTGCTAAAAAATACCTAGGGACCCAAGCAGGGCTTCAGGCCTCCTTGATTTTATGGGAGGCCTTGCAAAAGGGCGGAAATCCAGACCAAATTAGATCAGGGCTTGAGAATCTTAAAAAGGTCTATCCAGGGAGACTTGAAGGTTTCTTGCTGTATGCTGAAGCCAAGGTCCTTGAGGATTCCGGAAAAAAGAAAGAGGCCCTGGATATTTATCAAAAGATCTTAGATAAAGAGCTTAGCCTCAGGGATCAGGTTTTGATGGATCTTGCCAGGTTAACAGGTCCTACTAAGAAGGATCTTGCTATTAAGTATTATCAGGAGATAGAGAAGAATTATCCAAACTTTTATGGTAAGGGCCTTGCCGAATACAGGCTTTATGAACTGACGAGGCAGTGAGGTCTTGGGGTGCCCTTTAGTATCTTCAAAAAAATAGCGGAAGAGCGTATAAGGGAGGCCATGGAAAGGGGAGAATTTAGGGATCTTGAATTTAAGGGAAAACCCCTTGAAATTAAGGAAGACCCCTTTGTGCCGGAGGAGTTGAGGATAGCCTATCGCATGCTGAAGAATGCCGGATTTTTACCCAAGGAGGTAGAGTTAAGAAAGGAGATTGCCGAACTTGAGGCCTATCTTGATGAGGAGCATCAGGATGCCTACGGGAAGATAAAAAAACTCAGCACCCTGCTTTTTCACCTTAATCAGATTAGATCCAGGCCCCTGCAGGTGGAAGATGAGGAATACTATGCCAAAATAGTGGAGAAGATAAGGCTTTATAAAAAGGAGCAGCCTTCTAGAGAAAAAAGGGATCCCCAAAAGATTGATTTTTCAAAATTGCAGACCCTTCTCTCAGTAAAGTCCTTTTATCGCAAGAAGAGATAAAATCCAGGATGCCCCTTAAGTCTGATGAATTTTACATGCAAGAGGCCCTAAAAGAAGGCTACAAGGGATTGGGGAAGACCTCACCTAACCCCCCGGTGGGTGCAGTGGTTGTTGATCCCCAAAGCGGGGATATTATAACTAAGGGATACCATCGGGCCTGGGGAAAGCCCCATGCAGAAAGGGAGGCTTTAAAAAAAGCAGGAGAGCTTG
>CAYTDX010000114.1:0-3995 GCA_964436655.1 uncultured Caldimicrobium sp. | reverse complement strand
AGAATGAATTTTAACCGGTGGTTTATTCTAAAAATTTTTATCACCTCTTTAATCCAGGGCTGGAATTTTGGAAAGAATTTGTTAAATTTTAGATATGCAGGAGATTACGGGTCTTGGTAAATTTTTAATTCTCTTCGGGATAATTTTTATCCTTCTTGGGTTTTTGTTATTACTGCTTCCCAAGATCCCCTTTCTCGGGAGACTTCCGGGGGATATTTACATCAAGCGGGACCACTTCACCCTCTACTTCCCCTTAGGGACATCCCTCCTCCTGAGTATCCTTCTTACCCTCCTCCTGAATCTACTTTTCAGAAAGTAATTTCTGCAAGACCTTTATCCCGCGCCACCTCCACGCACCCTAACCAGGTTTCCGCTACCAAAAAACCAAAAAGAACCATGCTTTTACAGAGGTCTCAGGTTATCTGTAGATATACCAGTATCTGCCTTTTTTATAAGGATCTGGCAGGACAAGATGAAGTCTTAAAGGTTTTAGTTCCACCGGGGTAAGGATAGAATGGCCCTTGTTTAAGGCCTCTCTGGCTTTAGCCTCATCTTCAAGGACTGAAAGGGGTCTTTGAAGAATATAACTGGCTAAGGGATGGACCTGTTGATAAAAAATATAACTCCCTTGGGGATCAAGGTTTTTTATCCAGAGGAGGGTATTTGTCTCCAGGTCTTTGAAGGGAAGATAGGTCAGGATAGTTACCACCAGGAAATTTAAAAACAATATTATTGAGGACACCTTGAGTAGGAATTTACAAGAATAAATCTGCAGAAGAAGTTCAGCTAACCAGAGGGAGGCAATGGGATAGAGATAGAGGAGGTATTTGTCAAATTTGGAGCCAGTAAAGCTCAAAAGTAAAAGGGGGATAAAGACAGAGAAAAAATAAAGGGCTAAAGGATGGGCTCTTAAGTAATGGGGGTTCTCTTTCCATATAAACTTAAGTCTCGGGAGAAGGAGCAAGAGAAAGGGAAAAAAATTTAAGATAAAGGCCTTAAAGTAATAATAAAAAGGGTCTTTTTGAGAAACAAGCCTTTCAGATAAATCGGTCTTTAAAAATTCTTTAAAAACACCAAGTCCAAAATTCAGGTATCCATAGAGATACCAGGGGAGGACCAGAATCAGGAAGAGTCCCCAGCCAGCCGGGTAAAAGAGTAATCTTAAAAGAGGTTTCCTTTTGGAAAAAAGGGCATAGAGACCGAAGGCTGGAATTAAGAAAAAGTGAAGGGGCCCCCGAATTAAAAAGGCCAGGGCAAAACCTAAGTAAAAGGCCAGGGCCATACCTGAAGTGGGCTTATCAAGATACCTCATGAGAAAATAAAAACTCAGGGTCGTAAAAAAGACAAAAGGGGGTTCAAGGTCAATTCTATAAATAAAGCTCAGGAACCGAAAGGATGATAAGAGAATGGCAAGGCTTAAAAGGGTCCTCTTTAGGTCCCTCTGGCAGATTAAATAAACAAGATAGGCTGAAAGAAGATAACTCCCGAGGGAAAGAAGCCTCATGAAGAAGATTTCTCGGCTTAGCAATTTTCCAAGGGCGTAAAAAGGAAGGGAGAGATAGGTGTGAAGAGGGGGTTTAGTGAAATAAGGTTCTCCATTGAAGGTTGGAATGAGGGACTTTGAGAGAAAGGTCTCCTGTATGATAACCGCCCTTCTTGCCTCTTGAAGGGATAGAAGGGGTAAAAAGTAAGAGAGGACAAGGAAGGTCAAAAAAATGGCCAGAAGTAAACAGATTAACCAGGGCTCGGACCTTGGCCCTTCCTTCTCCATAGTAATCTTTATATTATACCCGGCTTTGAGATTTTGAAAGTATTTGTATGAGCCCACTAGATTTTAGATTTTGCATTAGACTTAAAATTTTCGCAAGAAATTTAAAAGAACCATAATTTTGAAAGGTCTAAATAAAATTTTTCTAAAAAGAAAGAGAACTTATGCAGGGAGGGTGGCCCTGGGCTTGTAGTGGATAAAAGGGATGTTAAAATTAAGGTCATTTTAAAAAGGGGCCCCCTTTGAAAGAGCTTTTTCTTGACCTAATTCAACAGTTTCTTCTCTTTTTTGAAAAGAGTTCCTATTTTGGGGTCTTTTTTCTTATGGCCCTTGAGTCAACCATAGTTCCCATCCCAAGTGAGATTATCATTCCACCGGCTGCCTATCTTGCTTCCAAAGGAAAACTCAGCCTCATGGGAGTGATTTTTTCAGGAACCCTTGGGAGTCTTGCCGGCGCCCTCTTTAATTATTATCTTGCCCTGAAATTCGGAAGACCAGCCTTTTTGAGATTTATTCGTAAGTTTGGAAAGTATGTGCTCCTCACAGAGATCTCCTTTATGAAGATGGAGGGATTCTGGCACAATCACGGCCACATTAGCACCTTTGTGGGAAGACTCCTTCCAGGGTTGAGACATGTGATTTCTATTCCTGCAGGATTTGCCAGAATGGCTTTAGGGCTCTTTTCTCTCTACACTACCTTAGGGGCCCTAATCTGGTGCACCTTTTTAGCCCTTTGTGGATATTATTTTGGAAAGAATGAGACCCTCCTTAAAGAATATCTTGCTAAGGGCTCCTACGGTGTAATCCTTTTTTGTCTCCTGATAGTTTTGATTTATATCTATTTTAAGTTCAAAATGAAAAAGGGGGCCAAATAGGCCCCCCTCTTGAGGAGACACCTGTTCTAATTAATCTTTACCAGCCTCTTTTCGCTGAAAAAGAGGAACTTCTGTTTACCTTCTATTAATTTGTCAAGATTTTCGGCAGCATCACTGGGTAAATACCAGAGGCTTACCGTTACCTCAACCTCTTTGGCCTTAATATTTCTTACCTTTTTACCTTCTTTCTCAACATCCTCGTAGGGGAAAGGAAATTCATAGATCTTTACCTTTTCTATACCTGGCTGAAGGGAGGTATCTACCATGTAGCCTGTTTTTCTGTGGGCTCCAAAGGCCATCTTGTTGTCTCTATCAAAACCTGATGCCATAGGCATGAGAACCTTAAGATCGTGATAAATGACCTTTCCATCCTTGGTTTTGCCGGTCACCTCAAGGACCAGCTTGTTGGGAGAAGGTCAGCCATCTGGGGTTCGATGTCCTGCTTTGTTTGTCATCTTAACAACAACTCTCACCGTTGGCCTTAAATCACCGGGCTTGTGGAGGTAATAGTATCCTTCAGCCTCAACAGAATAATTCAGGGCCTTCTTTACCATTCTTTCATCACGATAGGCCGGGATCTTATGCCCCAGATTATCCTCCCTCATATGACAATCCTGACAGACCTTGGTGCCACCATTGGGTATGTAAGCGTGTAAGTAGCTTCCATAGGCCGTTGCACACTGAGAGGGCTCGGGAAACTCAAAGTTTGGACCTGTCCCATGGCACTGACCACAGAATACTGCCTGCCCAAGAACAGGAGACTTCTTCAGGGACTTATACTTGGCATCAAAGTGTGAACCCTCCTTTTTTCCATAAATGGCATTCCTATCAATATCTCCGTCAAGCCATTTGTGAACTATGGCCTTTTCCTGATGACAGATAACACAATTAATGTTTACCTGCTCCACCTTCTTCCAAGCTGCTTCATCTCCACCTGCTGCCTTAATTAAAAGCTCTGCCAGTTCCCTTGCACCTGAAGGCTCAAGATACTGAACCTGTGGAGCATGACACTTCATACAAAACATTAGTTTATCGGCTGTGACATCAGCTACAGATTTAACCCCGGAGTGCTTAAATTCCTTCCAGAGAGACTCAACCGTTCCCGCCATGCTCCCGAGTGTTCTCGGGGTCCCAATCAAGGACTTGGCATGCAAGCTCTCTGACCACTCCTTAAACTCCTTTTGATGACACTCCTTACAGGAACTTGAATCAAACATCTTGATGAGTTCATCCACACTCTTGGCCTTCTTGACCTCGGCCTTAACCCCGAGCGGAGTTAACACCCAAAAGGCCATAAACATCAAAAACCCCCAAAGACCCAAAGATCGCTTAAACACCATTCACCACCTCCT
>CAYTDX010000113.1:0-4021 GCA_964436655.1 uncultured Caldimicrobium sp. | reverse complement strand
AAAGATCAGGTAACCGCAAGCTTTAGATTGCGTAGGTTTTTGATTTTTTGTTTTACAAACCTGTGCAGGCTAAAGGTCTTGCGCCTACAGTAAAAGACTAATTTTGTGAAAAACTCACAAAGTCTAAAATCCTTTTGCCTCATACATGCCCTTGCTTTTTTTTATTATAGTGGTTAATTTAAATCAAAAATCAAGGAGTGAGGCAAAGATGCAAAGGAAAAAAAAGGTTTTTATAGCCCTTTTTCTCGGTGTTAGTTTATTCATATTGTTTTCTCAAGCCCTCTCCCTGGAAAAAAAAGAGGACACCTTCAAGGCCTTAAAGCTATTCTCTCAGGTCTTTCGTTTAATAGAAGAAAATTATGTCACTGAAGTGAATCCAAAAGATTTGATCTTTGGAGCAATTGATGGTATGCTCTCATCCCTTGATCCCCACTCCTCACTACTTAAACCCGAGGAATTCAAGGAACTTGAGATAGAGACCAAAGGTTCCTTTACGGGTATTGGTATTGAGATTACCATAAAGGATGACATCTTAACCGTTGTTGCCCCTATTGAAGATACCCCAGCCTGGAAGGCCGGTCTTAAACCAGGTGATAGAATCCTCAAGATAGACGATAAATCAACCAAGGGCATGAAAATAACTGAGGCTGTAAAGCTTCTACGGGGTCCTAAAGGCACAGCGGTTAAACTCACCATTTTAAGAAATGATAAGGATCTCAAAGAGATTACCATTGTTAGAGATGTAATCCCTATAAGGAGCGTAAAGGCAAAACTGCTTGAACCGGGATATGGCTATGTGCGTATCTCCCAGTTTCAGGAAAAAACTATCACCGAATTAGTAGATGCCCTTAAGAAATTGGAGACCGAAAGTCCCCTTAAAGGGCTAATCCTTGATTTGAGAAATAATCCAGGAGGTCTTCTCTCTTCAGCTGTTGAAGTCAGTGACGAATTTTTGGAAAACGGAACCATTGTGTCTATTAAAGGAAAAAATAAAGAAAATCAGATGGTTTTCAAGGCCAATCCCAATCCTTCAGACCGGAAACACAAGTATCCCCTGGTCATTCTAATCAACCATGGCTCTGCCTCAGCCTCTGAGATTGTGACCGGTGCTCTTAAGGATCATAAAAGGGCCCTGGTTTTGGGAGAAAAAAGCTTTGGAAAGGGTTCTGTTCAAACGGTTATACCCATAGAAGACAATTATGCCGTGCGTTTAACTACAGCCCTTTATTATACCCCAAGTGGCATCACCATTAATAAACAGGGTATTCAGCCTGATTTAGAATTACCCGCAGTTGAGCTTGCCAAGAAAAACGGTCAGATCCATCCTACGGACAATGAAACCCTTAGAAGATTTCCTTCCCCTGAGGAGGATTTCCAGGTGCATATGGCCTTAAACATCTTAAAAAATATTAAAGCTTTATCTCAGTTGAAATATTAACCCCCCTGATGTTCAATCCACAGTTTTTTATCTTTCTTGTCCCGGTATTACTCTTTGCTCTAACTATACATGAATTCTCACATGGTTATGTGGCCTACCTGCTTGGTGATCCAACACCCAAGAGGGCAGGAAGACTTACCCTTAATCCTCTTAAACATCTTGACATCTTCGGAACCATTACACTTTTTCTCACTCAGGCCATTGGCTGGGCAAAACCCGTCCCAATAAACCCCAATTATTTTAAGAGTCCCTGGAGAGATATGGCCATCGTCTCTCTGGCAGGGCCTCTTTCAAATTTTCTCTCGGCCCTTTTATTTGCCTTTCTTGGGAATTTCTTTTCTCTTTACGATTTTAACCTTTTCCAGATTCAGATTTCTGAACCTCTAAGGATTCTCTCATACATAGGAGTTAAGCTGAATCTTGGCCTGGCTATTTTCAACATCCTTCCCATCCCTCCCCTTGACGGAAGCAAGATCCTGGCAAAATTTTTACCCCCACACTTAAGATATGATTTTTTACGATATGAATTGATAGGTTTTGTAATCATCCTTCTACTTGCTCTAACGGGTATTCTTGGCAAAACTATCTATCCCCTGCTTAACTTTTTTGCAGGTCTTCTTTTTTATATCACCTCTTTTCCTTTTCGGGTTATTTAAACTCACCTTTTTTTTCTCACCCCTCTCCTCGTTCACCAGAAATCTCATCCCCTAGCGGGAGAGGGCTGGTGTGAGGGGGAAAATAAGGAATTAATACCCGCACTTGCGTCAGATTTTTTGATTTTTGATTTGAAAACCTTCGCAGGCTAAAGCCTGCGACTACCTCTAAATCCAAAATCTTTTCCAGGTTTTTGGTAGCCGCAAGCTTTAGCTTGCGTAAATGATTTTTTTGTTTTTATTTTTTTCTGGTAGCCGCAACCTTCAGGTTGCGTGAGGTTTTTCGCAGGCTGAAGCCTACGACTACCAAATCTATAATTTTTGGGTTTAAGGTAGCCGCAACCTTTAGGTTGCGCATATTTTGGTTTTTTTTATTTTTGAAAATCTACGCAGGCTAAATGTCTTGCGGCTACCTCAAAAAGACTAATTTTACAAAGAACTCTACCTCTTATCCTTCTTAAACGAAAAAGGGATTAAGAGAAGGGGCAAAAGGGCTATAAGAAAGGTAAGGCCAAAAAAAAGAAAATAGCCAAGACTTTTGGCTCCAAAACCACTTAGAGTTCGGGATAAAACAAGGGTGAGGCTAAAAAGGGTTGAAAATAGTGCATACTGAGAGGCAGAAAATTCTTTACTGCAGAGACCTGTTAAAAAGGTGAGAAAGGCTGCTGTCCCTAACCCCCCTGTAAAGCTTTCGACGATGCTTGCTCCATAGATCAATTTTTTGTGAACTGAAGGATGGGCCACAAAGGTATAACCCAGATTGGAGAATGCCTGTAAAAAACCCATGATGAAAAGCGCCCTTTTCAGCCCGAGTCTCTCGGTATAATAACCCCCTAAGAGGGAACCTAAGATAGTAAAAATTACACCTAAGGTTCCGGAGATAAAACCGATCTCCACTTTACTAAATCCCATATCTACCCAGAAGGGATAGACCATACCACCAAGAAGGGCATCTCCAATCTTATAGGTGGCAATAAAAAGGATTAATGGGATGAACCTTTCTCTCCGGTATAAGTCCTTTAAGGGTTCATAGTATTGCTGAATAATTGAGAGAGAGACTTCCTTTTTAAGTCTTATCCAGATATCTCTTCCCCCGAAAATTAAAAAACCCCCAAGGGCACAAAGGGAGGAGAAAAATATAAATATGGTTTTAAAGGAGAGGTATTCTGAGAGAGCCACCCCAAGGCCTCCAGCAAAAATAAGGGCTAATCTATAGAAAGTTAGCCTAACACCATTTGCCCTTCCCAGGGCCTCCTTGGAGATATATTCAATCAAAAGTCCATCCAGAGCTGTGTCATAAAGGGCAGAGAAAAGGGTAAGGGCTAAGAGTGGAAGAACTAAAAGGGAGGATGTGGGTTCCACAAAACAAAGGGAGATAAAGACCAGAGAAAGCCCGCTCAGAGAGAGGAGTAACCAGAAGGCTTTATAGCTATAACGGTCTAAGAGGGGGGCCCAGAGGGGTTTCAGGCTCCAGAAGATTCCTGCGGAAGAGACAAAACCTATAGTTACAAGATCTACTCCCTGAGTTCTGAGATAGACAGGAAGAAAGGTGTAAAAAAAACCCAGAGGAATTCCAGAGTAAAAATAAAGAAAGGCCACCCAAAAAAGTCTTCTGGAGGTGCTTTTCATGGGCCATAATCTAAACTTCTCTTGAGAAATTGCAAGCTCTTGTATAAGTCCACTGGATTTTAAAGTTTGTAAGTTTTTCACAAAATTAGTCTTTTTCGGTAGCCGCAAGACCTTTAGGCTGCGTTGGTTTCAAAAATAAAAAATCTTTATAATCTGACGCAAGCTGAAGCTTGCGGCTACCAAAAAACCAAAAACCAAGGGTCATTGTCTCGGTAGCCGCAAGACCTTTAGCCTGCGCAGGTTTGTTAAAACAAAAAATCAAAAACCTACGCAATCTAAAGCTTGCGGTTACCTGATCTTT
>CAYTDX010000112.1:1677-4025 GCA_964436655.1 uncultured Caldimicrobium sp. | reverse complement strand
TTCCATATAAAAAGGCCCCTTTCATCTTACCATCTCCCCTTCCATCCTTTGCAGGATCAGAGAGAGCAAGAAGGACTTCATAAGTATCGGGAGTATCCCCTCTATCCACATAGAGTTTAACAGGCACCAGGTCTCCCTTCGTATCATAAACATACCAGTCAAAGACCCAGCTGTAAGAGCCGTCCTCTAAGGGTTTGTCTGGTCTTGTTGTGGCATCGTATTTATCAATAAGTGTAGTTGTATTGGTAGGGGTACTGGCATCAAGGATAAGCTCAGCAGAAAGGGTGGATGTGGCCTTAGCAGGCATGACCTTGGGAATGAGATAGGGCTTAAGGGTGGTTAGATCTGCCGAGGTGGCCGTAGGATCGGCACCAAGGAGGCTCATCCCAAGGGCATTCTGCAGGGTAAAGTGGTCTTTGTCAGCCTCATTTATGAAAAACTGACCATCCCTGGTATAAAAATGGTTTCCCCTGCCATCTCCCAGCACAAAAAAACCCTTTCCAACAATGGCAAGGTCTGTGGGGACATCCGTTGTCTGAATAGCCCCCTGTGTAAAAAGGGGGCGAACGGCCTTCACATTGGTGCCATAACCCTTTTCACTTCCAAAGACCTCCCTTGCCCTGAGAAGGGTATTGGCAAACTCTGTCCTGGAACCCTTAAAACCAACTGTATTCAGATTGGTAATGTTATCTGCCGTTACCCTGGTTGCCACTGAATCGGTGTAAAGCCCGGTATATCCCACAAACATACTGCCAAAGAGGCTCATAGGGCTTACCTCCCTAAGATTTCTTTTATTTTATCAAGAGTGATACTCTCGGAATCATTCACCTTTAAAGAGGGCTTATCTCCGAGGGAAGCCCCGGTAACCTTAGCCACAACCACAGGGGTTATACTCTGGGCATTATCATCAGACCCGGCAGTTATTGAAATTTTATAATTTCCATCGGGGACTAAATTACCCCGGTCATCTGTTCCATCCCACTCCACCTTGTGTAAACCCTGACTAAGATTATAAAGTGGGATGGTCTTAACAACCTGGCCCTGGGTATTCCTTATGGTAATAAGGGCTGAGTTTGTAGGGGAAGAGAGTTCAAATTCAGCCCCAAGAAACTTTCCATTTTCAACCCTGACAGTATTTCCCGCAATTTTCACCTCCTTGCCCACGAGATTGGCAAAGAGGGTATATTCATTGGCCTTATAGAGATCAACCATCTGCGAAAGTTTGTCATTGAGATTCATAAGCTGATCCACCTGATTAAAGGCCGCAAGTTGTAAGGCCATTTCGTGATTTTCTATAGGTTTCATGGGGTCTTGATACTGAAGCTGGGTGACAAAGAGCTGCATAAAGGCCTCTTTGTCAAGCACTTTTTTGGGTATCCTGGAAAGGTTAGCAGGCTGACCTGTCTTTTCATCAACATTATTTACCACTGCCATGGTCTTCACCTCCTCTTAGACTATACGATACAATCTCCCTTGATGATAAAGGGGGGGCTTTTGCTCCACACCCTCAACCTGAGGTGAGCTTATTTCTCCATTCCTGTTGTGCTTTTTGGAATTATCCCTTTCCTCATTATTACCAAAGCTCCTTCCTTCCGGGGATAAACCCAGTGAGATCTGGAGGTCCTTAAGCCTCAATCCCAGATCCTCAAGCTGGGTCTTTATCTGAGAGAGGTCCTGCTGAAGCTGGGCCAGGGTCTCTGGTTTCTCCACCTGCGCCCGGATCTCCACCTCGCCGTCGTGAACATGGACCTTTATTTCCATCCTGCCAAGCTCAGGAGGCTCCAGCTGAACAAGGGCCTTCCTTTCACCAGAAGGTGCTATCTCCACGGTAAAATCCTTGATAAAGCGGTGAACATCATGGATCTCTATCCTCGGAGGCAAGGTCATGTTCTCTGTAAAGATCCTTTCAGCCGTCGGGTTAAGTTCTTTGGCCTTGCTATAAAAAACTACCGGATTATGGATGAGATCCGTCATCCTGGAATCTGAAGGGGAATCTACCTTGACCTCAAGGGTTTTTACCTTTAAAAGAAGGGGCTTTCCCTGTTCTGAAAGTATGAACCGTTGAACTGTGGCCTCTTCTTGCGGAGAATTAAGCTTCTCATTATATACAATAACCTCCTTGATCTGTTGAACAAAGTTTTTTACCTCCTCTTGAGTCTTTTCAGAAAGAGAAGAAAAACCCTCCTTAATGTTTACAAAGTCCGGCTTACCCTGAAGACCTGCGTCCCCTTCTTTAAGTTTAGTCTGAAGGGAATCAAGATAATTTTTAAAGAAAACTCTGGCCTCATCGGAGAGTGTGAAAGAGGAATCCTCAGGTAACCCTGAATCTATAAAGGTCCTTAAATCTT
>CAYTDX010000112.1:0-1577 GCA_964436655.1 uncultured Caldimicrobium sp. | reverse complement strand
GATATTATCATCAACACCCTTGTCTGCTTTTCTCAAGAGATCCAAGATATCGCCCCTTAGGGTGGAATTAAAAGCCTTGGCCTCAGGTGTAGATTGATTATAAGAATCTAAAGAGGGTAGTTGTCTCCAGCCTCTGCCTAAACTCTCCGTATTATTAAACACACTTCCCTGTGTAGCATTAAGGTCTTTAGCGTCAGAGCTTATGATCCTTTCAAGCCATATCAGGGCAAAAAGACTATAGAGAGAGAGATTAGGGGTCCCCTCTGAATTGGCCCTTTTTTCCTCTCCAGCCTGGTTATCCATTACGGGATAATTAACTTTGAGCCTCTCAAGATCAGCGGTTGTAAAGTCCTTCACAAAAAAAGATTGCTCTCCAGGATTGTCAAGAGATGTCTGGAAAAGATTTATAAGAGGATTTTCCAGGTGGAAATCTTCGGCCTTTCCTTGTTGTAAAAGACCCAAATCAAAATTCTTTATTAACTCTGAATCCCCTTGATTAAGATAGCTAAGGAGAAAGAGTAAAAAATCCTGGAAAAGGATATTCCCCTGAGATAGGGTATTTCCCGAGGTGATTCCATCAGGACTAAAGGATAAGGTATTATTTATTACCTTCATCTCTCCACCTCACAAATAAACTCTAAAATTCATTAATCAAAGACCATGCCAATCTGAAAAAGTAATAAAATCAGGCCTTCCTTGGGGATGAAATGGAATTTTTTTCCTTTCAAGAAAAAAATTTCCTGCAAGCAGGAGGAACAAATTTTATGGAAACCTCTTGGAAAGACAATAGGAGACCTTTGCAAAATTATGATTCTTTTTATGCTTCAGGTAGTGGTGGCCTTTTGATGGCGTATGGTTTTTGGATTTTTGCTTTTGGATTTTTGGCTTTCTGGTAGTCGGAAGCTTTAGTGAAGGTCTTGCGGCTAACACAAAAAACAATTTTGGAAAGACCTCAACAATTTTTTGCCTTAGTCTGGGGAGTTGAATTTTTGCTTTGAGGGCTTATATTAATATAAGTTCTTTGAAAAGATGGGGGCGAAAAGGGCTCGACGGGGATAGGTAGGGTTAAATCGCAGGCCGTGGTCGCACTCGCCACGTTAAAAAGGGTGCAAAAACACAATTGCCAACGATTACGCTTACGCCCAGGCTGCTTAATTAATTGCAGCCTCGTTCCTTGAGTGCTCTGCCTTCTGGCCTCAAGGGGCGTGACCAAGGAAGGCTATGGAAATTCCGGGTGGCAGGACCGGAGTTTCCGAGATAATCCTTGCCTGGTAGAGGGGTGTGGTGCCTGTGACGGACCCTCTACGAGATTTTTTTCACAGGCTAAGCCTGTAGGGGTTTAATCTGAACTATCTTCGGACGCGGGTTCAATTCCCGCCGCCTCCACCAAAATCTCCCCCTTCATCCCTACCCTCTCCTACCAGTAAATATCCTGGGATATATTTAGAGTAGAGATGGCCTCCCACTGAAGAAAAGGTTGAGACTTGGAGACAGCTCTCCCACCGATGGAGAATGGAATTGTCTAAGGGAGTTTTACCTTATCGGCATTCACAAAGTCCAGATAATCCCCACCCATC
>CAYTDX010000111.1:0-4025 GCA_964436655.1 uncultured Caldimicrobium sp. | reverse complement strand
TGTAAACTTTAACGGCTGTAATGCCAATATTATAAACTAAAAAATTGCAGGAGGGCTTTTTATGTCCCTTAAAAACCCAGGGATAGGAATAGTGCTTGCCCTTATACTTTATGGATTTCTCTCTTTCAATGAAAAGACCCTTGTCCCTGATAATGCCTTAGTCTTCAGTATAGTGACCTTCATTTATCTCTTAGCAGGCATAATTTATTTAGTCCACTGGATCTTTAATTGGGAAAAGGGGGCCTTTCTGGGTTCTGTCATCGGTTGGGCAGGTTTTGTGGCCAACCTCTATGCCTTTATCCTGCGGTGGATCCAGACCCATCAGACAGGTTTTGGCTATGTGCCCCTTTCCAACCTTTACGAATCCTTAGTCTTCTTTGGTTTAGCCGTGGCTGGTATTTATCTCTTCTGGGAGCTTAAACTTTCCACAAAGGTCTTTGGAAGTCTTGTCTTCATCTTAGCCTCACTCATTATGGCCTTTGCAAGCTTTGCCATAGACGCCTCCATCAAACCCCTTATACCTGCCCTTAAGAGCAACTGGCTGATTGCCCATGTGATTACCTGTTTTCTTGGTTATGCCGCCTTTGGCATAGCCTTTTTGATTGGGATCTTTTACCTCCTGAGCGGATCCCCAAACCTACAAAGACATTTGCCGGAGAGGGCTGTTCTGGATAATTTCATGTACAAAACAATTCTTTTTGGTTTCTTCTGGTTAACTCTTGGAATTATTACTGGAGCTATCTGGGCAGATCAGGCCTGGGGCAATTACTGGAGCTGGGACCCGAAGGAGACCTGGTCCCTTATTACCTGGTTCATTTATGCTGGAGCCATTCATGCCCGTTTGATCAGGGGCTGGCAGGGTAAAAAGATTGCCTGGCTGAGTATCCTCGGTTTCATAGCTGTTCTTTTCACTTACTTTGGGGTAAACTTTCTCTTATCCGGCCTACACAGCTACGGCGGACTTAGTTAAAACATAAAGGAGGCCAAGGATGTTAGTTAAAGACTGGATGTCAGAACATGTTGTCACCCTGGACGAAAATACCTCCATTATGAAGGCGGTTCAGGTCTTAAAGGAGCACAAAATAAGAAGAATCCCTGTAACCAGAGATGGAAAACTCTCTGGTATTGTAACGGATAGAGACATTAAGGAGGTAACCCCCTCTAAGATAACCTCCTTTGAGGTTCACGAGCTCTATTACCTCCTTTCAGAGCTAAAACTAAAAGACATCATGACCAAAGACCCCTTAACCGTCTATCCTGACGATACCGTTGAGTATGCAGCGGTTCTCATGCTTGAAAATAAGATCTCAGGCCTTCCGGTTATTAATCGGGAGGGTTATGTGGTTGGTATCATTACTCAGACAGACATCTTTAAACTCTTCGTTAATATAACGGGTATCTATTACAGCCCCTATCAAATAAGCCTTATTATCAATCACCCCAATGAGCTCCTTGAACTTTTTAGCATTATCAAAGACTTTGAGGTATCCCTTTATAGCCTGCTTACCTGGAAGGAGGAAATGGCCTTCCCGGTGGAGGATGATCAGAAAAAACTGCAGTCTGAACACAAAAGGATGGTCTTCATTCGTTTAGAAGAATTACCCAAAGAAAAATCGGAAGAACTTATCCATCAATTAAAAAAGAAGTTTAAGGTCTTCTATTCCATTAAAGAGGACATCACCAGACTTCCCCGTAAAGAGATTAAAGAACGGGAAGAAAGTTTTTATCTATAGACCCCTTGTATTATCTCAAAAAGTTGTTATAATATTAAAACTTGTAAGAGGAGTGATCCTCAAAAAGATCAGGGTTTATTCAAGCTTTTATCTTCCTTGAGAATCCCTCCTCAAAATAAAAAACAGGAGGAGCTGTTATGTTTCAATTTAAGGATTTTGGTGTATCTACGGAGGTCTTAGAAGGGATAAACTTACTGGGTTACTCGGAACCCACGGAGATTCAGAGAGAGGCTATTCCGATAGTTCTCTCAGGAAGGGATCTCGTAGCTCGGGCCCAGACAGGAACGGGAAAGACCTCAGCCTTTGGAATCCCCCTTACCGAGGGAGTGTCTCCAAAGATCAGGAAAACCCAGGCCCTGATAATTGTTCCAACAAGAGAACTTGCCCTGCAGGTGACTGAGGAGCTAAAGGCCCTGGGAAGGTTTAAAAGACTCTTTGTTCTGAGTGTTTATGGAGGCAAACCCATTGAGAAACAGGTCAGTTTTTTGAAAAAAGGCCTCTGTCACATCGTTGTTGGAACACCAGGAAGGCTTAAGGACCTTTTGCAGAGAGGCTACTTAGACCTTGAAAATATAAGGTATCTGGTGCTGGATGAGGCAGACAGGATGCTTGAAATGGGCTTTATAGAAGACATTGAAGAGATCATCCAGGCAACCCCGGATACCAGACAAACCCTTCTTTTTTCAGCTACCCTTCCGGGAGAGATCCTGAAGATGGCTGAGAGATTTTTAAGGTCTGATTATGCCAGGATACAAATCAAACCCCAGGAGCCAACCGTAGACACCATCACTCAGAAGATATACCGGACAAGTGAGAGAGGAAGATTTGAAAAACTGGTGAATCTCCTTAAGGTGGCCGGAGATACCAAGACCATAATTTTTACCCATACCAAAAGAGAGGCTGAGGAGCTTGCTCAGGAGCTAAAGGAAATGAGGTTTAGTGTCTCAGCCCTGCATGGTGATTATTCTCAGAGAAAGAGGGAAAGTGTTTTAAAGGGTTTTAGAGAGGGCAGATTTGACATCTTAGTGGCTACAGATGTGGCCTCCCGTGGCCTTGACATCAAAGATGTGGAACTCGTGATAAATTATGGTCTGCCGAGGGATTCAGATTCCTACATTCATCGCATAGGTCGCACAGGAAGAGCAGGACGAAGAGGAACAGCCATCTCCCTAATGATCCCTCGCGAAGAGAGACACCTAAGAGCCATCCTTTACAGAACCAAAGGAAAGATTGAGATCTGCAGGGATTAAGCTGAATTATTTGATTTCCAGGCAGCCCGTTGATTCAATTTCACGCAGGCTAAGGGCTCTATCGGCTATCGATTGGCAGGCCAGGGGATAGAGGGTAAGCCCTCAGGCTTACCCTTACCTAAAAAATTTCGCAGGATTACTTGCTGATAATCTTCAAAAATTCATCTACCCGTAGGGCAGGAAGGCTCATGAGCTCAACCGTTCCTCTGGACCCAAGCTCAATGGACATCCTCATGACTGTCTCATTATCCGGGGCCTCAACTATGTTTACGAAGTCATAGGGGCCGAGGACAGCAAACTGATGTAGCACCTTTATCCCCATGGCCTCAAGTTCTTTATTCACCTCAAAGACACGATGAGGTTTTTCCTTGATGGTCTCCCTTCCCTCATTTGTCAACTTGCTCAAAACAATGTAAATGGGCATAATCCACCTCCTCCTTATTAGGATTTTTCTGCAAATACCCAACAGCTATGTCTTAAGGAAGTTTTACCTTATCGGCATTCACAAAGTCCAGATAATCCCCACCCATCTGCAAGGCAAGCCATCTCTTCTTCGTCGCCTTGTTTATTGTCCCCTTATCAAAATTAAAGGCTGAAATCACTGGCACCATCTTATATCCCCCATACTCCGGAAAAAACTCAGGAAATTCCCTCAGCGCATTCTCAAAGTCCTTAAAATGCTTTTCTCTAAAAGTGCTCTTGACATATACCAAAAACACATAATCTCCTGCTATGGCTATTACATCGTATTCTCTTGACCTATCATCAATCTCACTCTTGGCATTTTGTAGAAGCCTTTTCACTCTGAGATTAAATCTACGCTCAAGAACAGAGGGAATTCCAGGGGCAATTATATCCTCAACCATGGTCCCCCATTTATTCACAAGATCCCCCCACTTTTTGTTCATTTCCCGCATTTCCTCTTCTTTCTTTTCTCTATACCTCTGCCACTCCTCCCTAAAGGCCCTTAATTCCTCATCCTTCTGTTTCAGATAAGCCTTCATCTCCACATCCCTCTTCTCCCAATACCTCTGCCACTCCT
>CAYTDX010000110.1:0-4069 GCA_964436655.1 uncultured Caldimicrobium sp. | reverse complement strand
TTTTGTTTATGATTTTGAGGAAGGTTTTAAGGGATCTGGATGAGGTTAAAGTTGTTTCATACTTTTTAAGTTTGGTTTTCATAAGTGCCGGGGTTAGTAAGATTTTTGATATTGATAATTTTAGAGGAATTTTGATCGGTTTCAATAGAATTTTTGAGGTTTTGACTTTTACGATAATATTTTCTGAGATATGGATTGGTGTTGGTTTGATTTTTGATGGTAGCAGGAGAGTTGCTACAATTTTTGGTTTAATTTTGCTTTTAATTTTCACCGGTTTTGTTTTTTATCAATATTTAGCGGGTTCAACATCAGATTGTGGATGTGGGGTATTATTTTTAAGGGGGAAGGTAGGTTTACTTCATTTGGTTCAAAATCTTGTTTTAATTGCTCTTTCATTAATTGTTTTTGTTAACTCAAACAAAAAAGGAGGGTAAAATGAGAATTTTAAAATCAATTATTTTGGCTCTAGCTATTCTAGTTGTTATTACTACTGGATTAATTAACTATGCTATATCCAGAGAACCCTGCGGAGGAATTACGTGTGGTACGATAGGGTGTGGTGGAGGTGAACGCCATTGTCATGATATTATTTGCCCCGAAGGACCAATCTTGGTTTGTTATATGCCTAGATGATTGAGCCTGTTTTAAAGATTCAAAATTCATTCAGATTATTTCTAACGCACTATATAGGTTTTTTCTAATCTAAAAATAACTTTATCTGCAAAATGAAAATAAAGCTAGGGAGCAAATCTTGGTTGATAGGCTTATCTGTTTTAGTGTTAGTTGGTTTTATGCTATCATTGATTTTGTTTGAAAGGGGCGAGCAAAATAAAGTTTTGACATTAGTTGAACCTAAATATAGAAAACAAGTAGTCAGTGAACGAATATGGATTGATGCAAAGCTCAAAAATTTACTAAATTTAACATCTTTTCTCTTTCAACCTGTTATGGTGCCACGATTAGATAGGGATAGTAACATATATATTTTTGATTATGGAGATATGAAGATAAAGAAATTTTCCAAGGACGGGAAATTTATTATGGAAATAGGAAAGGGTAGGGGCAAGGGTCCTGGTGAGTTTGTAAACCCAACTGATTTTATAGTTGATAAATATAATAATATTTTGGTATGCGATCCAGTTAACGGGCTTTTAACAAAATTTGATAGTACGGGTAAAGTTATAAAAACATTAAGACCTAAAAATAACCCTTACAGATTGGCTTTGAAAGGCAATAACTTGGTAATTCAATTTTCATATGGCGAGGATTTATTTGGACTCTATGACTTAGATGGAAATTTTAAATTTAGTTTTGGAAAGGATATAGTCCCTGAGCAAAGCAAATTTCCTATCTTAATGGCAGGCGAGATAGACATAGAGGGTAATTATTTATACTGCGGTTTTACCTATACAGGATATATTTGTTGTTTTGATCTTAGGAATGGAAGCACAAGATATGTAGTTAAAACAATAGATGATCTGCCAATTCCTCAGGTTGAATTATTCAGCGTTGGAAAGGCACAGGTTATAAGGATAAAGCCCGGGACACCAATTTTAGTTAAAGAATTAAATGTAAATCAAGATAAATTATTTATTGAAACAGGTGTTTTCAAGGATCAGACAGTCATTGATGTTTACTCTGCGGATAATGGTAATTATTTATATTCATTTAAGATTCCTGAAAAAAGTAAAGGTGGATATTTTGACGGCAGGTATTACTATGGTGTAAAGGACACATCGGTATCAAAGTGGGAGGTGATATTTAAGTAATTTTGGTTTGAGTTAAGGGGTAGTAATTTAAATTCTGTGTGAGAAAAGAAAATTGGTTTTGTTTATGATAGTCCGTGATTTTGGTATATTGCCAGATTCTTTTGTTTTGCCTGTTTCTGTTTTAATTTTGATTTTTGAGTTTGTGTTTGGTTTAATGCTTTTGTTTGATTTTGGGGTTAGATTTGCAAGTTTATTTTTGATTATGATGGTTTTATCTTTCAGTTTTGTTTTGATTTTCGTGAAGTTAAATGGTTATGAAGGTGGGTGTGGGTGCTTTGGTAGGATTGTTGAGCGTGAGGTGAATGCTTTAAGTTTTTTGGAGAATTTGTTTTTAATTTGCGGTTTAATTTTTGTTAATCTAAAAACAAAAAGGAGGGAGGAGAAATGAGAAGAATAATTTTGTTTATGTTCATCGTTGGTATTATTGTGCTTAATATTTTTGTTTTAGGTCTTGATGTGGCATTAGCTGATTGCAGTGCCTCAGCAAGTTGTGGTCAGAGCACAATTAGTTGTGGTTGCAGTGGTTCTGGCACTTGTACCTCTGGTAATGGTTGGGTTAGTTGTATGTGTGGTGATGGCTCTGGTGGTTCTGCTTCTTGTCATCCACTATAATTTTTTGATGGGGGGTAAATCCCCCCTCTAAGTTAAAAATTAAAATGGCGGTGTCATATGAGAAAATTAATATATGGTGGTTTTGCTTTTCTATTTGTTTCCTTGGTTATAGCTATTGTTTATTTTGCTTTCCTGAAAAGGGATGTTTCTGTGGAGGAGTATACACTCAAAGCGGTAAAGAGTGTTTCTTCAACTCCTGATACGCTTATAAAATTCATTGTGGCAGTATCAGATATTGAATACGATGAGAGTCAGGACAAAATTTACGTATCAGATTTTCAGGCTGGGTGTATAGCTGTTTTTGATTCCAATTTGAACTTTTTGTATAGGGTTGGCAGAAGAGGCAAAGGACCTGGGGAGTTTTCATATGTTGGTGGCATTAAGAAATATAAAAATTTTCTTTATGTTTTAGATGCTGGGAAGATACAAATTTTAAAAGATGACAGATATTATGCTGGCTCATTTCGTGTTCCATGGTTTCCTGGTGTTGAATTTGATGTTGATCTTGATGGTAATATTATAATTGGGGCATATGATAGTTTGCTTGCGGTTATAGATACAACGGGGAAAGTTTTAAAAATGTTTGGCAAAAAGGTGGAGCAAAAAAATGAGCAGGAGACATTTTTAAAAAATGGTGTTTGGCCAGTTGTTGATGAGAAGAGGAATATATATGCTGTATTTTTATCGCTCCCTTATATAAGGAAGTATTCAAAAAATTTTGATTTGCTAAGTGAGAAAAGGTTAAAAGAGGAGGTAAGATACGGGTTAAAAACAATAGAAGAGATGGAGAAGAAACATCCCGGCGTAAGAGCTACGATGGTTGGTGGAGTATATTATCGCTCGCCTTATTTGTATGTAAGATATGCCTCTCCTGAATCTGAACCTGTGATATATGTATATGACGCTGAAACGCTGGAGCTAAGAAAGAAATTAAAATTAGAAACGGGGAAGCATATTAACAACTTTATTGTAGATAAAAATAATAATATCGTTGGTTTTGATCTAAAAAATGGCGAGTTAGTTAAGTATGTGGTTAAATAAGCAACCTGTTATTATAGTAATTTTAGTTCTGCTTAACATTGCTTTGATTATAAGACATTTAGATGTTTTGAAAAGATGTTCCCAGTTAAATGGCAAGGAGTGTGAAATTATTTTGGATGAAGAAAGATTTTCTGGCGTTAAAATTCCTGATAAAATTATAGAAGTGGTGAATAAAATTGATAATAATAAATCGGGTTATTTTTTTGTTCTTTTATTCCGAGGGAATGATTGTGGTGTATGTTTAAATTACGCATCATTACTTTTAAATGGAAAAAATATTAAAATGCCAGTTTTAGGTATATATGCTTCAAATGACCTTAAGCAGAAGGATAAATTAGTGTGGATGTATAAGTTTGAATTTCCAATTATTCAGGATACAAGTATAATAAATTCTCTTAGTATTAAACGGACTCCATTTATATTCTTCATTAAGAGAAATGGTGCTATTATTTATGCCTATTATCCTAACTATTTAAAGCCAGAGGGTTGGAAGAAATTTTTGTTAAAAGTTGAGGCGTTAAAATAAGATTATAAATTGTCATGTTAATACTTGACGCGAAAGTAAGTCCTTTTGATAGGAAAAATTTTTTGATTTAAATTCCGGGTGAGAAAAGAAAATTGGTTTTGTTTATGAGTGTGAATTTGGT
>CAYTDX010000109.1:2566-4079 GCA_964436655.1 uncultured Caldimicrobium sp. | reverse complement strand
GCTGGGAATCTCAACCGAATACTGTTACCCTTTGACTTTCAACTTTAACGGAGAGAATTTACATTTATATACAACAGGGTTGGAGAGCAAATTGCTTTCAACCGGCTTGGGTTGATAACAAAAATAAACATATCCATAATTGTCAACATAAAGTGGATACATGTCCGATAAATAAACAGAATTTAATACCCTTCTTTCAGGTAAATAAACTATCTCAAGATAATTTTTCGCTCCTCTTTCATCCGGAACTTGAAGGATTATAAAAAACACGCCATCAAAATTTAAAACTGGTGAAAGTATCGGAGTAAATGACTTGATATCTAACAATAGATTTCCACTGATTTGGGGATATTTATACAGGTCAGAATTTAAACTTATGTTTTCAATGTTTCTACCGTCAGGTGTAAAAATACGAATGACATGCTCATATGGATGCATTAGAAAAATCTTCCCATTTTCTAAAACTATCCCACCAACTACACCAGTTATCGGAATTTTAATCTTCTTTATAAAATCCGATGGCTTACAAAATGTAAATAAAATTTTACCACTCGTATCATAACACGAAACCATATCCTCACTTACATAACCAGTGCTGTAAACATAAATCCTTCCCCCATCCGGTGATAAAATCATATGCTCACCTCTTCTCTTAATGTTGAAACTAAATTGATATTTCCCGAGAGTATCAAACGCTATAATTCTGCTTAATTTTATATCTAAAACATAAATCAATTTATCTTTGGGATTAAATTTTACATCCACAGGGTTCAAAAATTCACCAGGTCCACTACCCTTAGCACCAATGGACCTTAAAAATTTCCCATGTTGACCAAAAATATAAATATCCTTGCTAACCCCATCTTTTATTAAAAAATCTCCACTCGGTAATATGATAAACTTCTCTATAGAACCTATAACTTGCCCTTCAAATCTTATGACATCCCTAACCTCAAAAATATCCTCAAGCCCTTTCGTCTTTTCAATTTCAGCAATATCTATTTTAAAACCCTGGTTCAGAGATGCTAAATCAATAGAATTTTCCTTCTTCACTCTTTGAAGAATAATAAAAAGCAAAATTGCGGACAATATCACAAATACAAAAAATAAAGCCAGCACATTAATTTTAAAGCGATCGCCATAAATTAATTTCATCACTGATCTATCAAAAATTTTTTTATCTTATTTGTAAAATCTATCGTTCTTCCTACATCAGATCGCTCCGAAAGATGAACTTTCATTATTCTTAAATTCTCATCAACTAAAAAAGCAATAACTTCCCAGCCGTGAAAATCTTTAAATAACTCTTTATAAGTTCCATCATCCTTTAAAACAGGAAAAATGATCTGATTGCTTTTTAAGTAATAAAGCATCTTTTCATCATTTAAACCCATATTGACTGCTAATACTTCTGCTTTTACCTGTTTACTATTTTGTAAATTCAAAAATAACTTATTCCAAATTCCAATTTCAGATTCAAAACAAGAACTACACCCACCTGATATAAATAAAA
>CAYTDX010000109.1:0-2466 GCA_964436655.1 uncultured Caldimicrobium sp. | reverse complement strand
AAATTCCCTGATGTTTCCAGACATTTCCCTTGTAATCCTTTAAATTTCTCATTTCTAACTTCTTACCCCAAAAAAGCGAATCAAGAGTGTAAAGTTTTTGCAGATTAACAAGTTGATATTCACTTTCATAAGCCAACTTCTGAAATTTTATAACTTTGTAATATAAATAAAAAACTACTATGAGCAACGCAAATACTATTTGGATGCTCTTATTCATTCCCTCAATTTAAAAACACCTATTTTAGAATTTTGATCGGAATTTAATTTTACAGCTGGATCAATAACAATGTAAATTCTGTCCTTCTCATCAGAACCAAGCAAAAGTTTATAAGGTATTTTTAAATCTCTGACCTTAACTTTAAAAGTTTTCAAATCAAATATATCAATTTTGAACAAATCTTTATAGCGATTGTATTTTTCAATTATCGCTTTACTGCTTTTCTCAAGAGCAACAAAACTCAATATCTCATATCCATCTCCATAAGTTAACAAACTAAATTTATGCTTTTCCCCATCCGATGTAATTTTTACAATTTCACCTTTATCTGTCAAATATAAAATAGAACCATCAGAAATTATCTCAATCAATCCCCCTGATTCACTGACATCGCCTTTCAATATAACTTCCCACTTTTCCAATTCAGGGTCAAATCTCAAAAGCAAAGGAAGCTTCTTATCAGATTTATATTCATAAAAAAGCGAAATATAAACATATTTACCATATCCCTTGATATGCCAAACTCTTTGAAATTCAGATGGTACTATGAAATGTTTTCTTTGCATTGACTTTGGATTAACGACGATCAAACGGTGATTTATTACATCATAACAGCAAAGATTTCCATTATTTAAAACGCAAATTGGACCAGAAACATCAAAAACTTTTTTGATAAAATTACCCTTATGATCAAACATAACAACACCAAAATATGGATATGATATAAACATGCCTTCATCTGTAAAGACAAAATAACCTGGATGAAACATTATCGGGGTTTTCACCGATTTAACAACAATTATATCCTCAAGTTTAAGAACGCTTTCATAACCAAGCCGTTGTTGGAACAAAAGAAACATCAATAAAATTTTAGCAATCCGAACATTTACACTCGTAAGCACCGTCGTAAAAATCAACGCATTTAATTTGAACTCCATCTTTATTTCATTTTATACATCAAGACTAAAGGTTTCGGATAAATTTGAATTGCATATAAAATTTTAGATTCATGATCAATTGCTATATCATAAACTTCCCTATCAAGAATGTAACTCTTTATAAATTTACCATTATAATCGTAAACATGGATATATCTTCCATCTCCATGATCTTTAAATTTTTTCCCAGAAAAGCGAGCGTATATATAATCATTAGTTAACTCCAAGTTAACATAACCCCAAATGGCTCTATCAACATCTATCGCCATCACCGGAGTACCATTCCTTAAGGAAACATTGTATTTTGGCGTCGAATTTAGCGGTCCATTAAATCTACTAATTAAATTGCCCCTTTTATCGTAAATATCAATTATATCTGAATAATTCGCTATCGCGACCAAAAATTTACCATCAGGACTAAATTTCAACCTCCCCTGACTCGCTGCTTGATGTATCTGCACAGGTATACCCTTCCGCAAACCAGGCAGTAATCTCCCTATCGTACTAACATAATTTCCATTAATATCATAAACAGTTATCCTATTGTCAGTATCAATATTAAAGTCAAGCGAAAAAATTAATGTATCATCAGTTACAGGTGAATAAGGTAAACCATACTTTAAATTTACCATTTTAACTGGCTTGATTATCCCATCAGAAGAAAGATAAAATATTGTTAATCTTCTCAAAGCAAGATCATAAACACTGAACCTTGTAATAGAGTCACCTGAAACAATGCTCAAATTAACAGGAGTTTGAAGTTCACCTGGACCAGAACCCGAAAAACCAGCGCTTGAAATAAATTTCAAATTTTTATAAACCTGTATCTTCCCCCTATTCTTAATTGGCTGCGTATCCAACAAAATCAAATATCCCCTGATACAAATTATCTCTTGAGGATTACCTAAAGAATCACTCGGAATAAAATCCTCTGCTTCAAGAACAATTCCAGAGTAAAATTTGGCTTTAAAACGATATTCCACAAATTTGTAGAAAATATAGATAACAAAAACTAAAATAAATAGAATGCTAATAACAATTAATTGTTTTGGAAATTTTTTCATTAGATCACCACAGCTTTCTTACAACTTTTTACTGTGGTCTGCTACAAGGTCCGGATGGCAAGTAATAATAATTAACTATAATAAGTCCATCAACTACACAAAGTGATTCTGACTCAGGGCAACAGGTCCCTCCGGATAAAGCATATGTTGAGTTGTTAATAAAAAAGTTTTCAAAAAGTTCAAAACTCAGAATCATAGCAACTGCCAATATCAGCGCCATTAAAAATTTCTTGACTTTCATTTCTCC
>CAYTDX010000108.1:0-4127 GCA_964436655.1 uncultured Caldimicrobium sp. | reverse complement strand
AGGAAATGGTTAAACAGCTTTCAGACCTTCCACGCAACATAGCCGACATAACCACCAACAAAGAGGAGCCGGCCAAGCTCTTCGAAGAAATCAAGAAAAAATACATTCTCTCACATGGACAGCGGGCCGAGGCCGTGGCTAGGGCGGAGATTGAGAAAATAGCTCAGCAAGAATCGATACCAAGGGAGTATGCTGTAATTCTTCTCTGGAAAAGCCTAGCCAACCGTTAAAGCACTGGCCTAAACTTTACTCCGTAAACTATCAGCTTAGACTCACCATCTACACGTATTTTTCTCACAACCGTTTCGACATCCATGCCTACGGAAAGTTCCGATGGCTCACAGTCTGTAACTTGGCCTATTATCTGGGTTCCGTCAGACATCTCAACCCAAGCGACCACATATGGAACCGTTTTCTCAAATCCTGTCTGAGGCTGATACACAACAGTAAAATGCCTTAGTTTACCACGGCCGGCGAGCCTGTCTCGCTCGAGGCGGCGGGAGCCACATTTCCTACATATCTTTCGCGCGAGTGGGTTAAAGTGGCCGCACTGTGTGCAACGGTTTCCCTCAAGCCTGTAGAGATATGGGCGGAGACGCCAGTAAGAGGATGGTCTCGTCGACATACTACACCCACGCCTCCACGACAACGGCTGCCGCTAGCGAGCCCAGCCCAGCCATCGAGGACACCATCCCCACCTTCGCACCGTCGACCTGATTTTTTCCAGCGCGACCAGTCAGTTGAAGATAGCTTTCGACCAAGGCGTAGAGGCCAGAGGCCCCGACTGGGTTTCCGCGGCCCTTTAAACCACCGAAGGTGTTGACTGGCATCTCTCCGGACAACGTCCACCAGCCTTTGCGGGCAAGATGACAGGGTTCACCAGCCTCAGCCGCCCCAATAGCCTCAAGCGAAAGCGGCGCCAACAGGCTATAGCTATCGTGAACCTCCAGAAAATCGAGTTCGGACACCTTTCTCCCCGCCAGTTCCAAAGCCCTCTGAGAAGCCAGCGACAAGCTACTGAGCCACAGAGGGTCCTCTCGGTCAAACGGCGACAGATAGTCGGTGGCCGCGCCTACTCCTGAAACCACGGCCCTGTAACCATCCGTTTTTAGGGCCGTTTCCCGGGAAGCAATTAAAACAGCGGCTGCTCCATCTGCTGGAGCGGTTGTCTCGAGTCGTCTGATGGGGTCAGCCACGACGGGCGAGTTTACTACGTTGTCGAGGGTGATTCTAAACTGATACTGTGCATGCGGCGCGGTTTGAGAATGCTCGTGACCAAGGACGGAAAAATATGCAACATCTTCATGCTCTAGGCGGTTGCGTTTCAAGTATTCTTTGTAGAGCAGAGCCGCCTCCGCCAATTGCGTCACTCCAAGGGCTGCAACCGATTCGGCCGACTCTTCAGTCGTGAGCAGCGACACGAAATCCTCTGACGTTGCTTCAGACATTTTCTCGCCGCCGACAACGAGAACAGATTTGTATAAACCGGATGAAACCGCCGCTACAGCGGCTATCACAGCGGCCAAGCCTGAGGCCCCACCTGCCTCAAACCTTGAAGCAGAGACACCCCTAATGCCAAGCTCCTCCGCGAGGTATGCTCCTATGTTTGACTGCTCCTGCAAAACTTGTCCGAACGCGTTTGAGACGTATACCGCGTCAACTGTTGAGACGCCCGCTGAATCGAGTGCTTGAAGAGAAGCCTCCGCCATAAGCTCTGTCAAGCCTTTGTCCCAGTGCTCCTCCACCTTCGTCAACCCCGCTCCGACCAATACAGCCCGCAACCCGCTACACCCTTATCTTCTCCCTGAACTTTAGATAGGTCGAGTAATCTATCGGTTTTCTACGGCTGAGAAGTTGGCTAAAACTCGGGCCCCTGCCACGTTTCTCCTCAATCCCGTCACACACGGTTAACACAAATGAGTCGCTCCCGGCTCCCGAGCCATAAGACGTCATCACTATACGTTGGCCCGGCTTAGCTATGTCTAAGACCTTTGCAAGCCCAATCATCGAGCACGCGGCGTAAGTGTTACCCACCACATCCGCAACAATTCCAGGCTTCACCTTCTCGACAGGTATGGAAAGTATCTTTGACACCGCGAGGGGGAATTTTACGTTGGGCTGGTGGAAAACAAAATAGTCTATGTCGTTGATGGTGAAACCGTTTTCTTCTAGCAGGGTCTTTAAGGCGGACAATGTGTGGTGGAAGTAAGCTGGCTCGCCTGTGAAGCGGGACCCATGCATCGGATACCGTTCATAGCTTCTTCTCCAGAAGTCGGGCGTGTCAGACACGTATGATGTCGAGTATTCAAATTTCGCAATACAGTCTGAGCCGTTGCGTCCTATGAGGTAGGCGGCGGCCCCGCTTGCAGCGGTGTATTCAAGGGCGTCACCCGGCCTCCCCTGCGCGGTATCCGCCCCTATGGCAAGCCCAAACTCAATTCTCCCTGTCTCGACGAGAGCGGTAACCATCTGCATAGCCTCTGTCCCCGCTTTGCAGGCGAACTCGAAATCGGCGGTGGTTACATGGCGGGATACTCCGAGGATTTCGGCGACCAGAGTTCCAGAAGGCTTGACGGCGTATGGTTTGGACTCTGTTCCCACGTGAACCGCCTGAACCTTTGAGGGCTCCACACCGGCCCGAGCCAAGGCTATCCGCGCCGCCTCGGCGGCCATGGTTATTGTGTCCTCATCCAGCCCCGCCACAGCCTTCTCCTTAACAGGCAGCTCGGCGGAGGATTTACCCCATACCCTTGCAATCTCCTCACCAGATAATCTATACCTTGGAAGATAGCAACCATAACCGTGAATAGCCGCATCCCTTATCTTCGGCATGTTCAATCGGTTCTCCCAGCCCTATTAAAAGGCTTTTGCAGACAAAGACTTCGACAAACAGCGAACAACAGCAAAAATAATACAAAGCCTTCCCAATAATTAACCGTCATTATGTCAACCGAACTCGACGACAAAGACCTGAAAATACTTGAAGAGCTTGTAGAAGACGCCGAACAGACGGTTTCAGCCATAGCGGCTAAGGTTAAGATGCCGCGCACAACCGTTCAGGAAAGAATTAAGCGACTGAAGCAGTTGGGCGTGATTAAGAAGTTCACGGTTCAGCTTGACCATTCTAAGCTTGGCAAACCAGCCACAGCCTTCGTCCTCGTATCTTTCCAGCAGGGAACAACTTCGCAGAAAAAACTGGCCGAGGACATCGCGAAACTTCCGGAGGTGGTGGAGGCACACGTCATCACAGGGGAATGGGACATCATAGTGAAGGTGAGGTCAGAGTCTATGCAGTCCATCGGCTCCCTCGTCGTCGACAAAATAAGAAACATGCCGGGGGTAGGGAAAACGATTACATGTGTTTCCCTCGCGGCCGTAAAAGAAAGCGTCTAACAGAGAGGTGAAGGTTACGCTGGAAAAGGTTAAAGGCCTCGTCCTCGACATGGACGGCACCATCTACATAGGCTCCAAGCCGCTTCCAGGCGCACCCGAAGCCGTCAACAGACTCCGCAAAAAGCTGAAGCTTGTTTTTATGACAAACAACTCCACCCTGACAAGAACTCAGTATCTCGAGAAGCTAAACCGCATGGGAATCCATGCCTATGTCTCAGAGATTTTGACATCTGGTTATCTAGCGGCCAGGTATGTGGCGACAGAGCATCCTGGGGCCCATGTCCTCGTCGTGGGGGAAGAGGGCATATCAAGAGAGGCTCTGCAGCTGGGGCTGCGGATTATAGACCACAGCCAATGGAAGCTGGCCGAATACGTGGTAGCAGGTCTGGACAGAGGCTTCACTTATCAGAAAGCCGCGAACGCCTCCCAAGCTATAAGAAATGGTGCAAAATTCATAGCGACAAACCTCGACAACATCTATCCTACAGAAGAAGGGTTTATGCCGGGAGCGGGCTCCATCATAGCCATGCTTTCAGCCGCCACTGGCGTGAAACCATTTTCGGTGGGTAAGCCGTCGCCAATCTCCTCTCAAATGGCTTTGGAGACTCTAGGTCTCCAGGCCTCAGAGGTGGTTTTTGTAGGCGACCGTGTCGACACCGACGTGGCAGCGGCAAGGGCAGTGGGGGCTCGATGCATACTTGTGAAAACCGGTGCCTTTGAGCTCTTCAGAGACA
>CAYTDX010000107.1:0-4194 GCA_964436655.1 uncultured Caldimicrobium sp. | reverse complement strand
AAGCTGAAGCTTGCGGCTACCAAACCCGGAAAAAAATCCTGAATCCAGAGGTAGCTGCAGGCTTTAGCCTGCGAGAAAAATCAAAAAAACGCAACCTACGGGTTTCAGCTACCAGAAATTTAAAAAAGGTGTTAAAATTTTGCCAAGGGTTCTAAATTACTATGGAAGGGCAAAAAATCAGGCATCTCTTTTTGGTTCAGGCAGAAGATTTTTCCTTGGCCTCACAGAGGGTCCTCAAATTTTTGAATAGTTATGAACTTGTTCGCTACGACACCTATTTCATTGAGTCAAACTATTTGAGGGCAGACTCAGAGAGATTCTGGTTAGAACTTGAGAAGGCTCTTGAACAAAATCAGAAGGTCCTTAAAGAATACTTAGAGGAGCTACAAAAAGAGGGTTTTGGCAGTTTTTCAGAGCTTCTCAAGCTCCCTCAGGGCTACTTGAGTAAGATACTTCATCTTGTTGCACACCTGCTGGATGGCTTTTTTGGAATTGATTCCAGTTTTTACAATCTCGTTGAAGATTCTCATTGGATAAGTCCTTCCCTTAAGAGGGACATCCTGAAGGAGCCAGTGAGGTATTTCTTAGTCTGGGTAATGGCCCAGATGAAGGAACCCCTTTACAAGTTTGAGACCTTGAGTCCAAAAAGTTTCTTTAAGATGTAGCTTCCCGTAAATGTTTCCTCAATGTTGCCACTGTTGGCACAGGGCTAAGCCTACCAGACTCGTCTATAAAAAGCCTTCAGGTAAATCCACCCTGAGGAAGAGGTTGTAGTTCCTGACCATTGATTATCACTGTAGGAGAGCCCCTGAGACCAAGTTTTTCAGCTTCCTCTGGCGGAACCCTCTTAAAACTAACCTCCGCACTCAGTCCCTCAAGGGAAAGGGCCTTCTCAAGGTTTTCCCTGAGTTGAGGTTCTGAAGGACAGGTAAGATTCATAAAAACATCAATCTTAACCTTATCAGACATAGCTCTGGATCACCTCCTCTATCTTTTTTCTGATCTCCTCAAGAGATAATTTCTTACTGAAGCTTCCCTGGGCAAGCTCAGATCTTCCACCTCCCTTTAACCCCAGTTTCTCTCCAAGGCCTTTAAAAACCTCACCAGCTGAAATCCTGCCTGCAAGATCCTTTGTTATCATACAGACAGCAAGGTTATCCCCGTCTCTTTCTCCTATTAAAAAGAAAACCCCACTCCCAAGGGTATTTTTATAAAAATCACCAAACTCTCTGAGCTCATCCATCCTTTCAGTCTCAAAGGCAGCCACAAGGACCTTAACTCCCTTTATTTCTTTAACCTCCTTTAGCCTTTCTGAGAGCTCGCTTTTCAGGTCTTTTGAGCGGAGTCTCCTTATCTCTCTCTGAAGTCTTGAGTTTTCCTCTATCAATTCCAGAACCCTCTTTTCCAGGTCCCTCGGGCTTGTCTTAAGGAGTCCTGCAAGTCTCTCAAGCCTTCCTTCAAGCTCTTTTGTCAAGGCATAGGCCTTCATTCCAGCGATAGCCTCAATCCTTCTTACTCCACTTGCCACACTGCCCTCTGAAAGGATCTTAAAAAGCCCTATCTCTCCCGTTGCCCTGACATGTGTCCCTCCACAGAGCTCACAGGAGACATCATTTATTCGGATAACCCTTACCAGGTCCCCGTATTTCTCCTCAAAAAAGGCCAGGGCTCCGAGTTTTTCAGCCTCCTCCCTTTTTACCAGAGAGATCTCCAGGGGATAATTCTGTAAAATCCATTGATTTATGAGGTCTTCAACCTGATTAAGCTCAGCCTGAGTCAGGGCCTGAAAGTGAGTGAAATCAAAGCGAAGCCTTGAGTCTTCAACTAAAGACCCGGTCTGCCGGACATGGGGACCAAGGACCTTTCTCAGGGCAGACTGGAGAAGATGAGTAGCTGTGTGATGACGAGCAATGTGGGCCCTCCTCTCAGCATCCACTTTCAGCTCTACCTCTTCACCCACCCTTAGGACACCTTCTATTACCCTGACCCTGTGATAGATCACCTCTCCCACCCGCTGGACATCTATAACCTCAGCCTGTCCCTTTTCTCCGGTTATCACTCCCCTGTCAGGGACCTGGCCTCCTCCCTCAGGATAAAAAGGGGTTATATCGGTGATCAAATAGTCCTCCGTAAAGGCGATAATATTACCTTTCTCAGTCAGTCTCTCGTATCCTACAAAAAGGGTCTGAACACCCTCTTGCAAAAGTCTTTTGACCTCTTCTGGCACCTTCTCTAAGGTCCCCTTCCAGGTCTTTCGGGACTCTTCTCTTGCCTTCTCTCTCAGCTTTTCAAAACCCACCAGATCCAGGTCAAACCCAAGGGGTAAGACATAATCCCGCACAAGGTCATAGGGAAACCCATAGGTATCATAAAGTTTAAAAAGAAGCTCCCCGGGGATAATCTTAAGCCCCTGTTCTGAAAGCCTTGTAACCTCCCTTTCTAAAAGTTCCGTCCCGAAGTTCAGGGTCTCCTGAAATCTCTCTTCTTCAATCTTTAAGACCTTTTCCACAAGGCTGATATTTTTATTTATTTCAGGATAAACCGGGCCGAATTCCTCAACCACGGGTTGAACAATCCTGTATAAAAAGGGCTCTCTCAATCCCAGAATTTTGCCAAACCTTTCTGCCCTTCTTATAACCCTTCTCAGCACATAGCCCCTTCCTTCATTGGAGGGCAAAAGACCTTCTGAGATCAAAAATACCGAGGCCCTCAGGTGATCGGCAATCACTCTGAAGGCCACCTCGGTCTCCCTGTTTTCCTTAAAAGGCCTTCCTGAGAGTTCCTCCAAGGCATGCATAATACCTGCAAAGAGGTCGGTATCGTAATTGGAGGGGACACCCTGAACCACGGCAGAAATCCTCTCAAGCCCCATTCCGGTATCAATGCTCGGCCTGGGAAGGGTCTTTAAGGTTCCATCAGGAAATCTTTCATACTGCATAAAAACAAGATTCCAGATCTCAAGATAGCGATCACAGTCGCATCCAGGCTTACAATCAGGTCTTCCGCAGGAATAAGCCTCCCCCTGATCAAAAAGGATCTCCGAACAGGGTCCGCAGGGGCCAGTATCTCCCATCATCCAGAAGTTATCTTTCTCTCCAAGAGGAACAATTCGGTTATCAGAAAAACCGGCTATCCTTTTCCAGAGCCTTACCGCCTCCTCATCCTCTCTGAAGACAGTGGCATAGAGCCTCTCCTTAGGGAGAGAAAGCTCCTTTGTTACGAATTCCCAGGCATAGGCTATAGCCTCCTCTTTGAAGTAATCTCCAAAGGAAAAGTTTCCGAGCATCTCAAAGAAGGTGTGATGCCTTGAGGTATAGCCCACATTTTCAAGGTCATTGTGTTTTCCCCCGGCTCGCATACACTTCTGACAGGAGACGGCCCTTTTGTAGGGTCTTACCTCTTCTCCGAGAAAGACCTTTTTAAACTGCACCATCCCTGCATTGGTAAAAAGGAGGGTTGGGTCTTCTCCCGGAATGAGAGAAGAACTCGGGACCACCTCATGCCCCTTGGATTTAAAAAATTGAAGAAACCTTTCTCTGATCTCCCTTCCCTTCAACATCAGCCACTCCTAAAAGCTCAAAATTTTGCAAAGGTCTCTTTTTATTATAACTCTAATCTTAAATTCCACTCTTTGCAAGAAGGCGTATGAGGTCATGTAATTTTAGACTTTGTTAGACTCTGGTAGCCGCAAGACCTTTAGCCTGCGTTTCTTTGCTCCCTCTCCCTTATTGGGAGAGGGCCGGGGTGAGAGGGGATAGAATCTTACCTGAAATGGGTGAGAAGCTCTTCTAAATTCTTTGCTACAATGGCCTTGTGTAGAACTCTCCACAAAAAGCCCTCATCTGTCTCTTCCTCAATCTTTCTCCTTAATTCCACAGGCACCTCTCCAAACTTTTCCCTTAGGGCATCAAGCAATATTTTTTTCACGGTGCTTAGGGTCTGTAAAGTCCCCTGCTGAAGTCCTTTCTGAAGTCCTTTCTGAATCCCTTGCTGAATCCCTTGCTGAAATCCCTCCTGGAGCCCCTCTTTACGCCCTTGAAGGAGCCCCTGTTGAAGCCCCTGCAGACGGGCCTCATCGGCAATTCTATCCCAGATTGTCCTTATCTCTCTTTCCACCTTCTCACCCCCTCTCTCCATTATCTTAATCATTATCTCCTTCTCGTCAAGCCCTGTCTTTGAAGCGATTATCCACAA
>CAYTDX010000106.1:0-4335 GCA_964436655.1 uncultured Caldimicrobium sp. | reverse complement strand
GCCACTTTCTAGGTGTTTAATACCGAACCACACAGAAAAAGATAAAAGCATATAAAAAAGGAGAACATCAAACCTTTGAGAAGCAAGAAATAAGTATAAAGGATTGAATAAAAGCAATAAAACATATAGAAAACCCGCAATATTGAAAGAATCTTTCTCTCTCATCAGTAAAAAAATCAATAAACCTGACACCATAGCACTAACCAAAGCTGGGACTACTGTGGGATTTTTTATTAGCAAGAATGGCACAAAGGCTAAAGGAGGGTATACAAAACCAATATTTTCTAGCCTTGGTGGCTTTCCTTCTGTGGCAAGAAGAGCCTTTTCTGCAAAAAAGGTTAACTTTGAATGTATATAACCATAATCTAAGAAGAAAAATATATTAATACTGTAATATACTGTATACAAAACATCTATAATAAGTATGAGCACTATTTTCTTCATGATTGTACCAATGGAGGTTTGTACTTTGTTATGCCGTGCTGTGTTTTTTGCCAATAAAAGGGCTTTGTAAAGAGTTCATATAGGGCTTTGTATGAAGCTATGGAATGCAACATCCAATATATTGGATTTAGGAAAGCGTATGGTAGTAATTCATAGTATTTTCTCCTGAATACAGCTATCAAATTTAAATACACACCCATGAAATTGCCAAAAAGTAGGTTGAAGAGTGATATATAAAGAACAAAACTTGGAAATATATATTCGTATAGCTGCGTTTGAGTTATTAACCAGATTATAAACATAAACCACATGATAGGGTTAACAAGGAATATAAAGGGCGTACCACCTATTAGGAAATAGAAGGCCAAAAGGCCTCTAAAGCCTACAGCTTTGTACAGTTTTATTGGATTTCTTGCATGCACCAAAAAGGTCTGCATATACCCCTTTATCCATCTTGACCTCTGTCTTATCCAGTTTTTCACTCTTGCGTTTGCTTCTTCGTAAGTTGTGGAATTTATTACGCCCACCTTATAACCCCTACCAAAGGCACGCACACCCAAATCTGCATCTTCTGTAGTGTTAAAAGGATCCCACGCACCTATTTCTCTTAGCTTTTTCACATCAAAATGGTTGCTTGTACCACCCAAAGGTATGGGCAGTTTTAGATTGTATAGCCCTGGAAGTAGATAGTCAAACCAGTAGGAGTATTCCAAGGTAAACATTTTGGTCAAAAAGTTTTCATCCCTGTTGAAGTAGTTAAGTGCCGCCTGAAAGCATATAAAGTCATTTCCAGCCTTCTTAAAGGCTATGACAGCCTTCTTTAGTTGGTCTGGTTCTGGTATATCTTCTGCATCATATATGGTAAGGTATTTTCCACGTGCAAAAAACAAGCCATAATTACAAGCCTTAGGCTTTGTTTTTGGTATGCTGTTGGGTATTCTTAAAAATCTCCAATTGATGGGCGGTGCGTGTGTTTTTGCAGCCTCTAGGGTCTCTGTATCATCCTCCTCAAGAAGAAGTACAACGTCCAACTTGTTTTGAGGATAATCCATCTTCTTAAGACTACCTATCAAAATACCTATAACCTCTGGTTCTTTGTAAACAGGCACAAGCACCGTATATACGGGCAGGTCTTCTTCCTTTAAACTTTTGACCTCCTCATCGCTTATAAACTGTTCTACCTCCGACTTTGAACCCGCTATGCTAACTATTAGCTTAAATCCTATGGAAGCTAGGTAAAAAAGCTGGACTATGGCTATAAGAAAGGAAAGTGTAAAAGAGGTATCAATATAAAGGCCAATTAGCAATAACATGAACAAAAAGCCCATAAGAAAAACCTGACCCTTAGAAAAGACAACAGAAGCAGAATATTCTGGTGTTATATAAAACAAACCGTTTATTGCCCTATCTATAAAAGTATCTACAAAAAAATGTTCCAATGTTTTTATAAGGTCAAGGTCTGTAATTACTATCTGTTTTACCTTATAACCTGGAAAGTGTTTTTTTGTAAAAGAGGATACTCTAGAACCCATAGGATTGGAAGTAAGAATTAAAACTTCATTTTCATCAACTTTTGCAGGTATAAGTTCATGCGTTGAAAGTTCTTGAGGATCAAAATTTTTAATAAGGTTAGGGTCAATAAGGCTCACTATTCTATCTCTGTCTTCTATAAATTCAAGCTTATAGTGCTCTGCTAAGGTTTTGTAAAAGTCAAGCCTTTTTATATAGCCCAAGGAAGCGAGTATCCACCCAAGCCTTCCACCATACTTTTTTTGATATTCAAGGGCTTCTTCTAGCTGTTGTGGGTTTATTAGACCCTTTTCAATTAAAAGATCACCTATTCTTTTTACTTCAATGCCTTCAGAAAGCATGCCAAAGGCCTAAGAAAAAACCACTACCATCACCAGTATTCCTACCCCATATGACCTTTTGATAACCAAGCAGTAGGGAAGTTTTACCCAGCATGAGCCTTGGACCCACATAAATCTGCACAAGTTTGTAGTCCGTTTCTAAAAAGATATTTTGCCCCACTTGTTTCTTTTTTCCATTGCCCAAACCTATCTGTGCATCCAATAAGCCGTAAAGTTGAAGGTTTTTGTATAGGTTTAAACCTCCAGTCATGTAGCCTCTGGCTTGATCGGAAGGATAGCCAAAGTAATGTCTATAGCCCGCACCCACATCCGCAAAGCCCCAGCTTCCAGAAAGGCCGTAAGAAATCCCACCCTCCATGCCAAGCCTACCATATCCAAGCCTCAGGTCATCCTTTATAGAGTATCCCGTGGGCACTAAAAAAGTGCCATATAAGGAAAGGGATGAATCTCTATCCCTTTTTAGGTTCTTTACAATCCCTATTTCCACGTCTCCAATGCCAGAGTTATCCTTATCACCACAAGATAGCCACGTGTATGGTGCCTTAAAGGTTGCGGTGGTTGTATTGTTTAACCCATACTCTCCATAAAGTTGTACTTCTTTTTTTCTAAAGGTACAACCTATGGGTCTCTTTTCTCCGTCCTTGTCATAAAACTTATCTGCAAAGTAATAGTAAAAAGAGGGCGATACAAAAAATTCCCCCTTTTCTCTTACCCATGCAGAACCCAAAGTGAGTTCTGACATGCAACACATGATTATAAAAATCAATAAAAACTTCTTCATGCGGGCCTCCTCGTTAGCCTTTTGTATACATAAACTAAGAAGGCAAAGACAAAGGCTCCCAAAAGTATAATTATCCACAACTTATACAAGTTCCAGTAGTAGCTAAGGCTCTTTTCAAACTCATGCCTTATCCTGAGCTTTTTGCCAACCTCAAAGGAAATAGGGTAATCTTCGGTAAATATACCTATATTGCCAAAAAGGTTCATCCAATCCTCTATGTTATAGCTTTGAGCTATATGTGTTATGTTGGGATTTCCGTAGTAGGTTATCTCCAGCTGTTTTGGCCTTTCTCCCAAGCTTACAAAGATGAAGGGTTTGGAGTATTTTGCGGAGAATATCACTTCCTCTGTAAGTGGGTTATAAACCTCAAAGGCCCCTTTTTCCCACTTTGGTTTTTTGAATTTCAAAACAAAATCATAACCATCTTTTTCTTCTTGAGATATATCTATTTTTCTTATGTTTTTATTTATCTCTGCAATGCCGTTCAAGAGATTTAAAGCTACTGGTATTAGCCCATGGTCTTCTAAAACAATAAGTACATCTCCGTTCAACAACTTTATAAAGTCCGAAATGGTTTTAGGTTCTTTTTTAACAGCATTCCAATAAAAATAGGAATCATCATATATAGTAAGAATAGAATGTGTAATAGCACCAAAACAATTATTTGAGGTTACAAAGTTTGCAAGGTTTATATCCAGCTTATTATAACCGTAAGATAGAAGATTTGTAGGTATTTCCACATCTATGCTTTTTATTCCCCCATCTTCCAGGTTCATAGCCTTTATTAGACTATTGTTTAAAAATATCCTTAAACTCAACTTATCAACTTCATAAGGATAGGAGTTGGCAAACTTCAAACGCAGGTATAGTTTGTCTGGCATACCAGAGAAGCGACCAGTATCAAAAGGAATAGAAACAGTAAGATTTGCTATTCCTTTTACTGTAGTAGTGGTAAAACCCATATCTCTAAGGCTTATTTCCCTGCCCAAACCTTCTTTATCTTCCTTTGATTGTATTACGTTTATCTCTCTTCCAAAGAGTAATGAATCCTGTCTGTTTGTTATGGCCTTAAGGTCTTTTTCCGAAATGTATAGGACATTCTCTTGAAGGTATGTTTTATCTCCAAGTTTAATATGTTTGCAATTAGAGGAAGGGCTCCACAAGAAGTTCTGTTTTATGGGGTTTATTACAGATAAATAATAGGCTAAAGGGATTAATTTTATATTATCTATACAAAAT